>NZ_JBTVYK010000057.1:0-45901 GCF_054788135.1 Streptomyces sp. O3 | reverse complement strand
GCCGCGGCCTGCGCCACCGCCGGCCCGCCGGACGGCGCGGGCGCGCCGCCGGGGCCGCCCGGAGCCTTCTTGCCCTGGGCGACGTCGACGGGAAGCATGACCAGCGCGGTGGTGCCGCCGGCGTCGGACGGACGCAGCTGGATGCGGATGCCGTGCCGCTGCGAGAGACGGCCGACCACGAACAGACCCATCCGCCGGGACACCGAGACGTCCACGGTGGGCGGCGCGGCGAGCCGCTCGTTGATCGCCGCGAGGTCCTCGGGCGAGAGACCGATGCCGGTGTCGTGGATCTCCACGAGCACCCGGCCGTCGGGCAGCGCGTGACCGGTGACCTTGACCTTGGTCTGCGGCGAGGAGAAGGAGGTGGCGTTCTCGAGCAGCTCGGCGAGCAGGTGCACGAGGTCGTTGACGACGCGCCCGGCGACCTCGGTCGCCGGGACCGCGGCCAGCTCGATGCGCTCGTACTGCTCCACCTCGGACGCGGCGGCGCGGAGCACGTCGACCAGCGGGACCGGGCGGGTCCAGCGGCGGCCGGGCTCCTCGCCCGCGAGAACGAGGAGGTTCTCGCCGTTACGGCGCATACGCGTGGCGAGGTGGTCGAGCTTGAACAGCGAGGAGAGCTGGTCCGGGTCGGCCTCGCGGGACTCCAGCTCGGAGATCAGCGAGAGCTGGCGCTGGATGAGACCCTGCGAACGCCGCGAGAGGTTGGTGAACATCGCGTTGACGTTGCCTCGCAGCAGCGCCTGCTCGGCGGCGAGGCGGACCGCCTCGCGGTGCACGTCGTCGAAGGCCGTGGCCACCTGGCCGATCTCGTCCCTGGAGTGCACGCCGACCGACTCGACGGAGGTGTCGACGTCCTGCGGGTCGGACTCGGAGAGCTGCTTGACCAGCTCCGGCAGGCGGTCCTGGGCGACCTTGGTCGCGGTGTCCTGGAGGCGGCGCAGCGAGCGGATCATCGAGCGGGCCACCACGAAGGCGCCGACCAGCGAGACGCCGAGCACGAGCAGCAGCAGCGCACCGTTGAACAGCGCGGCCTGCTCCGACTCCTCCCGCAGCTTGCGGGCCTCCTGCTCCATGTCGTCCAGCAGCGTCAGCTCGATGAGCGACATCTGCTTCAGCTTGGTGGAGGCGGCGTCGCCCCAGTCGGGGTAGGAGCGCTTGTCCGCGTTCTCCAGCCCCTTGGGGTTGTCCAGGACGCGTTCGGCGAAGCTGTTCGCGTCCTTGATGACGGGGTTGCTGTCGTCGATCGACTTGAGCAGCTCCTCGGCGTTGCCGCCGGTACCCGCGTAGGACCGCTTGAAGTTGTTGAGGTCGGCGTCCTCGTTGCGCCAGGCGGCCAGCGCGTAGAGCCGGTCGGAGTCGGAGAGGTCGCCGTACTTCTCCCGGTTCTCCGGCAGCGCGGCCGCGATGACGGCACGCTGGATGGACGCGTTCTCCTTGGCGGAGGAGAAGGCCGACAGCGTACGGGTGCGCTGGATCATCTCCGGGTTGCTGGTCGCGAGGGCCATGTCGCGGGAGAGGCTGAGCAGCTGCTGGATCAGCTGGTTGTAGTTCGCGACCGTCTGCGAGGTCGGTATTTTCTCGTCGTAGGCGGTGCGCCGGATGTCCTTGAGCGTGTTCAGCTGGGTCGAGATGTTGAGGACGTTCGCGCGGATGCTGTCGATGGCCTGGTCGCCGCGGGCGTCGTCGATGTCCGCGGTGCCGGCGATGAACGCCTTCTGGGCGCGGTTGGTCTTGTCCCGCGGGCCCTTGACCGTGAAGTCCGACTCCGCGACGCCGTGCGCGAGCGGGCCGGCCGACTTGTCGCGCTCGTCCTGGAGCGCGGCGGCGAGCTCGGTCGCCTGCTTGGTCATCTCGGTGAGCAGCTTCATCCGGTCCAGCTGCTCGATCTCCTCCATCGAGTCGCTGATCCGGATCACACCGAGCGAGGTGGCCACGACGACGGGCAGGGCGAGCAGCGACACCAGACGCGTGGAGATACGCCAGTTGCGCAGCGCGAGCCGGGAGCCGGTGGCACTCGGCTTCTTGCCGCGGCCCTTCGCCGGAGCCTGGGCGCCGTCACCGGACTTGCCCGACTCCGTACCGGCCTTCGCGCCCGCGGGGCGGTCGTCGGCCGGCGCCGGGCCGGAGCTCGGGGCGCGCTGGGGCGAGGAACTGCCGGTCATGGGGCTGTTCCCACCGTGCGCCTCCGGCTCCGCCGCAGCGCTGCCATCCCTCTTGAAACGTCCCTGCACTAGCGTCGCAACCTCTGGACCAGGCGTCTGCCCGCGCGAGCGGACGAGACGGTGTCGGCGTCGTGGGGCCCGTAAGGCCCCGTGGGTGGTCGTGAGTGACCGGCGCGGCTCCCCGTTTCGCACCGCCGCTCGGCGCTGCGTTGCGCCCTTTGCGCGCCGGTTCATACCCGCGGCGGTCCCGCGAATTCCAGCACAGCACGGGATCTCCAACAAGGGCCGGGTACCCGACCGTGACCTCCGTGACGGCGTGTGAGTGCCGGGTCACGAGACGTGGAGCGGGATTCCCTGCATTCCGGACTATTGGGTACGAGCCGCTTGCGGAGCCGGGGTGTCCCAGTCGCCATGATCAGGAGCGGAATGATGTCTTCCATGGAGGAATGTCCGTTCCTGAGTGGCTGTTTGGCAGTCCGGTTTACCCCTTTCACCCCTCGGCTCGTGAGCAAACTCACATGAAGATCGTGCGGAGTTCGCTGCTTTGGCGGGAATTTGAATGTTTAGCCTGACGCTTTACAGCCACGGCCAGTCCGCCAACCGGCGAACCACCTGGCGAACCCATCGCAGACACACAGGCAACAACAGACAACAGGGGTCCGAACCGCCGATGAAGACGACGACGATGTTCCGCAACATAGCCAACCCGCGGCGCACCACGCTGGCGCACCTCACGGACGCCGACGAGCTGCGGACCGCGGCCGAACAGCCGGAGCACTCCGCCGACCTTCCGACGAGCACGGCCAACCCGCGCCGCACGATCCTGATGGACGCCCCGGTCGCCGCCGCGCAGTAGCCCGGCCGCCCCGCGCGGCAGGCCCGGAGCGGCAGCGCGCGATCGCCCGCCGCACGCGCGATAGCCTGGAGCGTCAGTCTCCAGCCAGCTCCCGGCCCACCGGCCCTGGGATACGTAAGTAGAGGGGCCCCGCATTCCGTGCGCATCGCCAGGTTCTCCATCGACGGCAATGTCGCCTTCGGCGCGGTCGAGGGCGACAACCCCGACGAGCTCGTCCTCGACATCATCAAGGGCATTCCGTTCGCCGACTTCGAGCTCTCCGGCACGAAGGTTCCGCTGAACCCCGCCGATTCCCAGGCCAGGGTCCGGCTGCTGCCGCCCGTGCTCCCCAACAAGGTCGTGGCCATCGGCCGCAACTACGCGGAGCACGCGGCGGAGCTCGGCCACGAGATCCCCGCGGCCACGGACGCCCCCATCACCTTCTTCAAGCCGTCCACCTCGGTGATCGGCCCCGGTGACGCGATCGCGTACCCCTCCTTCTCGCAGGAGCTGCACCACGAGGCCGAACTGGCCGTGGTCATCGGCCGGATGTGCCGCGAGGTACCCCGCGAGCGCGTCAAGGACGTGATCTTCGGCTACACCTGCGCCAACGACGTCACCGCGCGCGACGTCCAGCGGCGCGAGAAGCAGTGGGCCAGGGCCAAGGGCTTCGACACCTCGTGCCCGCTCGGCCCCTGGGTGGAGACCGAGGTCGACCCCGCCGACCTGACTGTCCAGTGCACGGTCAACGGCGAACAGCGCCAGCTCGGCCGCACCACCGACATGATCCGCTCCATCGAGGACCTGGTCGTCCACATCACCGAGGCCATGACGCTGCTTCCGGGCGACGTCATCCTCACCGGCACCCCCGCCGGGGTCGGCCCCCTCACCGTCGGCGACGAAGTCGCCGTCACCATCGAAGGCATCGGCACTCTCACCAACAAGGTGATCAAGCGTGGCTAACGCGACGAACGTCCGCGTACGTTTCTGTCCCTCCCCGACCGGCAACCCCCACGTGGGCCTGGTCCGCACCGCCCTGTTCAACTGGGCCTACGCCCGCCACACCGGCGGCGCCATGGTCTTCCGTATCGAGGACACCGACGCGGCCCGCGACTCCGAGGAGTCCTACCAGCAGCTCCTGGACTCGCTGCGCTGGCTCGGCCTGGACTGGGACGAGGGCCCCGAAGTCGGCGGCCCGCACGCCCCGTACCGCCAGTCGCAGCGCATGGACCTCTACCAGGAGATCGCGGGCAAACTCCTGGCAGGCGGCTACGCCTACCCCTGCTACTGCACCACCGAAGAGCTGGACGCCCGCCGCGAGGCCGCCCGCGCCGCGGGCAAGCCGTCCGGCTACGACGGCCAGTGCCGCTCGCTGAGCGCCGAGCAGAAGGCCGCCTACGAGGCCGAGGGACGCTCCCACATCATCCGCTTCCGGATGCCGGACGAGCCGATCACCTTCACCGACCTGGTACGCGGCGAGCTCACCTTCACCCCGGAGAACGTCCCGGACTTCGGTATCGTCCGGGCCAACGGCGCGCCCCTCTACACGCTCGTCAACCCCGTCGACGACGCTCTGATGGAGATCACCCACGTCCTGCGCGGCGAGGACCTGCTCTCCTCGACCCCGCGCCAGATCGCGCTCTACCGGGCGCTGATCGACCTGGGCGTCGCCAAGGAGGTCCCGGCCTTCGGCCACCTCCCGTATGTGATGGGCGAGGGCAACAAGAAGCTCTCCAAGCGCGACCCGCAGTCCTCGCTCAACCTCTACCGCGAGCGCGGCTTCCTCCCCGAGGGCCTGCTCAACTACCTGTCGCTGCTCGGCTGGTCCTTCTCCGCCGACCAGGACGTGTTCTCCGTCGCGGAACTGATCGAGAAGTTCGACGTCGCCGACGTCAACGCCAACCCGGCCCGCTTCGACCTGAAGAAGGCCGAGGCGATCAACGCCGACCACATCCGCCGCCTGGACCCGAAGGCCTTCGCCGAGGCCTGCACCCCGTGGCTGAAGGCCCCGCACGCCAACTGGGCGCCCGAGGACTTCGACCAGGCCGCCTGGGAGGCGATCGCCCCGCACGCCCAGACCCGCCTCCAGGTCCTGTCCGACATCACCGCCAACGTCGACTTCCTCTTCCTGAAGGAGCCGGTCGAGGACGAGGCGTCCTGGACCAAGGCGATGGGCAAGGGCGACCCGGCGGCCCTGCTGACGACGGCCCGCGCCAAGCTGGCCGACGCCGACTGGACCAGCCCCGAAGCCCTGAAGAACGCCGTCCTGGCGGCGGGCGAGGAGCACGGCCTCAAGCTCGGCAAGGCCCAGGCCCCGGTCCGCGTCGCCGTCACCGGCCGCACGGTCGGCCTCCCCCTCTTCGAGTCCCTCGAAGTCCTCGGCAAGGACCGCGCCCTCACCCGCATCGACGCGGCCCTGGCGAAGCTGGCCGGGTAGCGCGCCCGCCGCGACACCCAGAGGACCGGAAGCCGCCACGGCTTCCGGTCCCTTCGCGTAGCGTCGGCGTCATGCCGGTCAAAGCCGTGGTCTGGGACATCGATGACACGCTCTTCGACTACGCGCGGGCCGACCGCTCCGGGATGGGCGCGCATCTCGCCGCCGAGGGGCTGCTGGACCGCTTCGGCGGCGCGCGCCAGGCGCTCGACCGCTGGAAGGCGGTCGGCGACCGGCACTGGGCCCGCTTCGTCGCCGGCGAGACCGGGTTCCCGGAGCAGCGCCGGGACCGGGTACGGGACTTCGTCCGGGCACCGGAGCTGACCGACGCCGAGGCCGACGCCTGGTTCGACCGCTACCGCGGCCACTACGAGGCGGCCTGGTCGCTCTTCCCCGACGCCGTGCCCGCGCTCGACGCGCTCGCCGGCGACTACCGGCACGCCGTGCTCTCCAACGCCGCCACCGCACCCCAGGAGCGCAAACTGCGCGCCCTGGGCGTGCGGGACCGGTTCGAGGCGGTGCTGTGCGCGGCGGAGCTCGGCGTGGCCAAGCCGGACGCCGGGGCGTTCCTGGCCGCGTGCCAGGCGCTGGGTCTCGCGCCCGGCGAGATGGCGTACGTGGGGGACCAGCCCGAGACCGACGCGCGCGGCGCGCGCGACGCCGGGCTGTGGGGCGTCTGGCTCGACCGGAGCGGTGCGCCGCGGGACGGCCGGCGGGAAGTCCCGTGGGGCGTACACCGGATCGAGAGCCTCGCGGAGCTGCCCGCGGTATTGAGCGGCGATACCCGTTTTGGAGCGCCGTCCACCTTCGGGTAATGTTCTTTCTGCGCCGCCCACCGGGCCGACAGGCCGGGCAGGGGGCGCAAGCCGAACAAAATCTCCTCCGGGGGTTGCGTTTTGGTGGCCTATGGTGTAATTGGCAGCACGACTGATTCTGGTTCAGTTAGTCTAGGTTCGAGTCCTGGTAGGCCAGCTCGCAGAGCTCATCTGCAAAGCCCCCGTTGTGTAGCGGCCTAGCACGCTGCCCTCTCAAGGCAGTAGCGCCGGTTCAAATCCGGTCGGGGGTACAGATCCATCCTGCGGATCACCTGGGTCGCTCCCGGTGTGCCGCGGTGACATCCGTCCGGCTCCTGTCGGGCGGGGATCGCTAGGGCCCCCGTTGTGTAGCGGCCTAGCACGCCGCCCTCTCAAGGCGGTAGCGCCGGTTCAAATCCGGTCGGGGGTACTCACTGGTCTATACCAGTGGCCTATGGTGTAATTGGCAGCACGACTGATTCTGGTTCAGTTAGTCTAGGTTCGAGTCCTGGTAGGCCAGCGCAGTACAAGCAACACAAGCAGTACGGCAAGACAAGTGCAGACAAGCCCCCGTTGTGTAGCGGCCTAGCACGCCGCCCTCTCAAGGCGGTAGCGCCGGTTCGAATCCGGTCGGGGGTACGCATCCGAAGAGGCCCTTCCCGCATGGGGAGGGCCTCTTCGCTGTTACCTGTTCCCTGTTTCCTTGCCCGGAGCGGCGGTTGGGCCGCCGCTCCGGGCAACTGCGGATCGGATCTGGCGAGTTGCTGCGCCCTGTGGACGGGCAGGGCGCCCGACGGTCCCGCCGCGGCGTTGAGGCGGGCTCCGGTGTGCGGTGGTACGGATGGTCAGCCGGTAGGTACGGGTCAGCCGGTGCGGCGCAGGGCCTCGGAGAGCCTGCCCGCGGCGTCGATGATGGCCTGCGCGTGCATCCGGCCCGGATGCCGGGTCAGCCGCTCGATCGGCCCGGACACCGAGACGGCGGCGACCACGCGGTTCGACGGCCCGCGCACCGGCGCCGAGACCGAGGCCACCCCCGGCTCCCGCTCACCGATCGACTGCGCCCAGCCCCGGCGCCGTACGCCGGACAGCGCGGTGGCCGTGAAGCGGGCGCCCTGGAGACCGCGGTGCAGCCGCTCCGGCTCCTCCCAGGCCATCAGGATCTGCGCCGACGAACCGGCCTTCATGGTCAGCGTGGAGCCGACCGGCACGGTGTCCCGCAGTCCGGACAGGCGCTCCGCCGCGGCGACGCAGATGCGCATGTCGCCTTGGCGGCGGTAGAGCTGCGCGCTCTCGCCGGTCACGTCACGGAGATGGGTCAGCACCGGGCCCGCGGTCGCCAGCAGGCGGTCCTCGCCCGCCGCGGCGGCCAGCTCGGCCAGCCGGGGGCCGAGGATGAACCGGCCCTGCATGTCCCGCGCCACCATCCGGTGGTGTTCAAGTGCCACGGCGAGGCGATGTGCCGTGGGTCGAGCGAGTCCGGTGGCCGACACCAACCCGGCGAGGGTGGCGGGACCGGACTCCAGGGCGCTCAAGACAAGGGCTGCCTTGTCGAGAACGCCGACGCCGCTAGAGTTGTCCATGCAACGATATTCACGTCTCACTCTGTGAAACGCAAGTTCAATTTTCCGGTGATCTTGCCACCCTGTACGGACAGCGCCCGCAAACCAACGGGCCAGGCGTCGCACCTGCCCGGTACGAGGGGCACGGGCGCCGATGATCACCTCTCTAGCGGGGCCGAGGCATCACGTCGGCCGAAGGGAAAGCGATGGGTAGGACACTCGCGGAAAAGGTCTGGGACGACCACGTCGTCCGGCGCGCGGAGGGCGAGCCCGACCTTCTCTTCATCGATCTGCACCTGCTGCACGAGGTCACCAGCCCCCAGGCCTTCGACGGGCTGCGGCAGGCCGGACGCCAGGTGCGGCGGCTGGACCTGACCATCGCCACCGAGGATCACAACACCCCGACCCTCGACATCGACAAGCCGATCGCGGACCCGGTGTCCCGCGCCCAGCTGGAGACCCTGCGCAAGAACTGCGCGGAGTTCGGCGTACGACTGCACCCGCTCGGCGACGTGGAGCAGGGCGTCGTCCACGTGGTGGGACCGCAGCTGGGCCTGACCCAGCCCGGCACCACCGTGGTCTGCGGCGACTCGCACACCTCGACGCACGGCGCGTTCGGCGCGCTGGCGTTCGGCATCGGCACCTCGCAGGTCGAGCATGTGCTGGCCACTCAGACGCTGCCGATGGCCCGCCCCAAGACCATGGCCGTCACGGTCGAGGGCGAGCTGGCCGACGACGTCACCGCCAAGGACCTGATCCTGGCCGTCATCGCGAAGATCGGCACCGGCGGCGGCCAGGGCTACATCCTCGAATACCGCGGCTCCGCCATCGAGAAGCTCTCGATGGAAGCCCGGATGACCATCTGCAACATGTCGATCGAGGCCGGCGCCCGCGCGGGCATGATCGCGCCCGACGAGACTGCCTTCGCGTACCTCAAGGGCCGCCCGCACGCCCCCGAGGGCGCGGACTTCGATGCCGCGGTCGCCTACTGGAAGACCCTGAAGACCGACGACGACGCCGTCTTCGACGCCGAGGTCGTCATCGACGCCGCCGAACTCGCGCCGTTCGTCACCTGGGGCACCAACCCCGGCCAGGGCGCTCCGCTCTCCTCGTCCGTCCCCGACCCGGCTTCGTACGAAGACGCTTCGGAGCGACTGGCGGCCGAGAAGGCCCTGGAGTACATGGGCCTGGAAGCCGGTCAGCCGCTGCGGGACATCAAGGTCGACACCGTCTTCGTCGGCTCCTGCACCAACGGCCGCATCGAGGACCTGCGGGCCGCCGCCGCGCTCGTCGACGGCCGTAAAGTCGCCGACGGCGTACGGATGCTGGTGGTGCCCGGCTCGGTCCGGGTCGCCTTGCAGGCCGTAGAGGAGGGCCTGGACAAGGTCTTCACCTCGGCGGGGGCCGAATGGCGGCACGCGGGCTGCTCGATGTGCCTGGGCATGAACCCCGACCAGCTGGCGCCCGGTGAGCGCTCCGCCTCCACCTCCAACCGCAACTTCGAAGGCAGGCAGGGCAAGGGCGGCCGCACCCACCTGGTCTCGCCCCAGGTCGCCGCCGCCACCGCGGTCCTGGGCCACCTGGCGTCGCCGGCCGACCTGTCCGACACCCCCGCGACCGCCGGAGCCCGATAACCATGGCCATGGAAGCATTCACCACGCACACCGGGCGGGCCGTCCCGCTGCGCCGCTCGAACGTCGACACCGACCAGATCATCCCGGCGCACTGGCTGAAGAAGGTCACCCGCGACGGCTTCGAGGACGGACTCTTCGAGGCCTGGCGCAAGGATCCGGAGTTCGTGCTCAACCGCCCCGAGCGCAAAGGGGCCACGGTCCTGGTGGCGGGCCCCGACTTCGGCACCGGGTCGTCCCGTGAGCACGCCGTCTGGGCGCTGCAGAACTACGGCTTCAAGGCCGTCATCTCCTCGCGGTTCGCTGACATCTTCCGCGGCAACTCGCTGAAGAACGGCCTGCTGACCGTGGTTCTGCCGCAGGAGACCGTGGACCGGCTGTGGGAGCTCGCCGAGGCCGACCCGGCCGCCGAGATCACCGTCGACCTCCAGGACCGGCAGGTACGGGCCGCGGGCGTCACCGCCGACTTCGAGCTGGACGAGAACGCCCGGTGGCGGCTGCTGAACGGCCTTGACGACATCAGCATCACGCTGCGGAACGAGAGCGACATCGAGGCCTACGAGGCGTCGCGCCCGGCGTTCAAACCGAGCACCCTGCGGGCCTGACCCCCGTACCCCGCGGGCCTGACCCCGCACCCGCCCGAGCCGTCGCCCGCGACCCGCTTGGGCCATCCGAACCACCTGAGTTACCCGACTGATCCATCCGAACCGCGGTCTGCACGCAGACCGCGGTTCGTCGTTTTCCGCCCGACCCGATGCCCGGCAACGAGTCCTGGCCTACGATGAGTTGGGCGATTTTCAGCCACCCGGCACGCGCCGCCGCTCCGGGGTGACTTACCCGCGCCGGGTGGCCCGATCGCCCCATTTGGGCGGCGCGCTGAGGCCTCGTGGGGCGACAACTCGACTCAGATGGCACAATCGGTGCATGGACCGCGACAGCCAACTCGAGCTCTACGGCCTCGTCGCGGACCGGCTGAAAGAAGCGCACGCCGCCGTGCGCGCACTGCAAGTCCCGGAGGGCGTACGGATGGCGCTGACCCGGAAGCTGCTGGTCGTAACGGCCGCGGCCAAACACGATCTCCCTGACGCCGCAAGGCGCCTTGACCGGTTGATGAAGGACATCGACGAGGGTCGTTTTCCCGAAGATCCCTCCGCCGGTGGAACTGAGTGACGGCCGAGTCCGTTGCGGCACAAGGGTGATTAGCCCGTTTCGTGTTTGATTTGCGGTATACATCTGCCTAACGTGCGAAAAGGCTTGAACAGATACGTTCGGGCAATGTCTCCGAAGGGGAAGACGTGAACAAGGCGCAGCTCGTAGAAGCGATTGCCGACAAGCTTGGCGGGCGTCAGCAGGCCGCCGACGCGGTCGACGCCGTACTCGACGCCATCGTTCGTGCGGTCGTCGCCGGGGACCGGGTCTCGGTCACCGGCTTCGGCTCGTTCGAGAAGGTCGACCGGCCGGCCCGGTACGCCCGCAACCCGCAGACCGGCGAGCGCGTCCGGGTCAAGAAGACCTCGGTGCCCCGCTTCCGCGCCGGACAGGGCTTCAAGGACCTGGTGAGCGGCTCGAAGAAGCTCCCGAAGAACGACGTCGCGGTCAAGAAGGCGCCCAAGGGCAGCCTTACGGGCGGTACGAAGACCACCGTCAAGAAGGCCGCGGCGAAGAAGGCCACCGCCAAGAAGGCGGCTCCGGCCAAGAAGGCGACGGCCAAGAAGACCGCCGCGAAGAAGACCACGGCCAAGAAGACCGCCGCCAAGGCGACGACGGCGAAGAAGGCCACCGCGAAGAAGACGACCGCCAAGAAGGCGGCTCCGGCCAAGAAGGCGACGGCCAAGAAGACCGCCCCCGCCAAGAAGGCCACCGCGAAGAAGGCGCCCGCGAAGAAGTCCACGGCGCGCAAGACCACCGCCAAGAAGGCCACCGCCAGGAAGAAGTAGGCGGCCCCAGGGCTTACCGGGGACTACTCACGCGCCGGGCCGGACTCCCTCCGGGGAGCCCGGCCCGCGTGCGTTCAGCGGCCGGACGCGACCGCGTCAGAGCGTCTGAAGCGTCACTAGCGTGATCCGCGGACTCCCGCCCGCCTCCGCGCCCTCGCCGGTCTTGTCCGAGCCGCTCTCGTCGCCCTCGGCGACCTCGATACGGACCCGCTGTCCGACCCGCAGCAGCAACAGCCCGCCCGCGTCGAAGGCCGCGGCGTCGAACGGCACCGGAGTGCCGTCGTCGAGCAGCACACTGCCGCACCGGGTCTCGGAGTCGAAGGTGTACGCGGTCGCCTGCATGCCCCGAAGCCTACCGGGCGGGGCGCGGCGCGAGCATGGCCCGCGAGGTGTGCGGACCCAGGCCCAGGCGGCGGGCCACGGCCAGGTCGGCCCCGGTGTCCACGTCCTGGCGCACGGACGCCACATCCGGCGTCAGCAGCTCCGCCGCCCCGGACACCAGATGCCGGACCCGTGACGCCCCGCCGAAAGCGGGCCGCAACTCCACGCCGGGCGCGGCGGTCAGCAGGGTCGTGCCGATCCCCGCGGCGTCCGGGAGAAAGGCCCGGTCGAACGCGCCCGCCGCGTCCAGGACGCGGCGCAGGTCCGCGGGCCGCAGCGCGGGCAGATCGGCGTTCAGGGCCGCGACGGCCGCCCCCGGCCGCCGGGCCCGCGCGCTCCGCGCCCCGTGCGCCAGCGCCGCGTTCAGCCCCCCGGCGGGCTCGTCCCGCACGATCCCGGCGCCGAGCGCCGCCAGCGCGTCCCCGGCGCGCGCGTCGTCCGTGACGACCACCACATCCCGTACGACCGCGCAGGCCGCCGCCGCGGCCACGGTGTCCTGGGCGAAGGCGAGCGCCAGCGCGGGGCGCAGGGCGTCGTCGGCGGTGTCCGCGAGCCTGCTCTTGGCCCGGATCAAGGGCTTCAGGGGTATCACCAGGGTCCACGCGAGGGCCGCGGCCCGGTGATCGGCATGGGTGCGCATCGGGCCCATTCTCGCCTGCCGCGCGGGGAACGCGGTGGGGAGTGTGAGGGGAACGCGGGGGAGCGCGGAGAGATCGACAGGCGTACCGTGTTCTCCTTGTTCCCTCTGACGTTCTCGACAGACGGAGGGGCTGGGGCGACACTTGTGCGGCGCACCAGCGCAGTAGGCCCGTAGAGGAAGGTGTCCGAGTGTCCCGCCGCAGAATCGGCTTCTGGTACCGCCTGGCAGCGGTGATCGCAAAACCGCCGCTGGTGGTTCTGTTCAAGCGGGACTGGCGGGGAATGGAACACATTCCGGCCGACGGCGGATTTATCACCGCGGTCAATCACAACTCGTATCTCGACCCGCTCGCATACGCGCACTTCCAGTACAACACCGGACGCGTCCCGCGATTCCTGGCGAAAGACGGCCTTTTCAAGGGCGGTTTCGTCGGCACGATGATGCGCGGTACGGGCCAGATCCCGGTCTACCGCGAGAGCGTCAACGCGCTGGACTCCTTCCGCGCCGCACTCGACGCCATCGACCGCGGCGAGTGCGTCGCCTTCTACCCCGAGGGCACCCTCACCCGCGACCCCGAACTGTGGCCGATGTCCGCCAAGACCGGCGTCGCACGGGTCGCGCTGCGCACCAAGTGCCCCGTCGTGCCGGTGGCCCAGTGGGGCGCGCACGAGGCGATGCCGCCGTACGCCAAAGAGAAGAAGTTCCGGCTCTTCCCGCGCAAGACCTTCCGGGTGCGGGCCGGGGCGCCGGTCGACCTCTCGCGCTTCTACGACCAGGAGCCGACCCCGGAGGTCCTCAAGGAGGCGACCGAGGTCATCATGGCCGCCGTCACCGCGCAGCTGGAGGAGATCCGCGGCGAGAAGGCCCCGCCCCTGCCCTACGACCCGCGCCAGGCGCGCATCGAACAGCGGCGCAAGTCCGCGAAGTCCGCGAAGTCCGCGAAGCCCGCTGAGAAGTCCTTGGAGGACGAGAAGTGACACGGCCCGTGCAGGCAGCCGTCTTCGGCACAGGTTCCTGGGGTACGGCCTTCGGCATGGTGCTCGCCGACGCGGGCTGCGAGGTGACCCTGTGGGGCCGCCGCGCGGAGCTGGTCGACGCCGTCAACTCCACCCGGCAGAACCCCGACTATCTGCCGGGCGTCGAACTCCCGGAGCGGATGCGGGCGACCACGGACCCCGCCGAAGCCGCCCGCGGCGCGGACTTCACGGTGCTCGCCGTGCCCTCGCAGACGCTGCGCGGCAACCTGGCCGCCTGGGCGCCGCTGCTGGCGCCCGACACCGTCCTGGTCTCCCTGATGAAGGGCGTCGAACTGGGCTCCGCGATGCGGATGAGCGAGGTCATCGAGGACGTCACCAAGGCCGCCCCCGAGCGGGTCGCCGTGGTCACCGGGCCCAACCTGGCCCGCGAGATCGCCGCCCGGCAGCCCGCCGCCGCCGTGGTCGCCTGCCGCGACGAGGCCGTCGCCCAGCGCCTCCAGGCCGCCTGCCACACCCCGTACTTCCGCCCGTACACCAACACCGACGTGGTGGGCTGCGAACTCGGCGGCGCCGTCAAGAACGTCATCGGCCTCGCCGTGGGCATCGCCGACGGCATGGGCCTCGGCGACAACACCAAGGGCTCGCTGATCACCCGCGGCCTCGCCGAGACCACCCGGCTCGGCCTCGCCATGGGCGCCGACCCGCTGACCTTCTCCGGCCTCGCGGGTCTCGGCGACCTGGTGGCCACCTGCTCGTCGCCGCTGTCGCGCAACCACACCTTCGGCACCAACCTCGGCAAGGGCATGACCCTTCAGGAGACCATCGCGGTCACCAAGCAGACCGCCGAAGGCGTCAAGTCCTGTGAGTCCGTACGGGAGCTGGGCCGCCGCCACGGCGTCGACATGCCCATCACCGAGACGGTCGTGGACATCGTGCACGAGGGCAAACCGCCGGTGGTCGCGCTCAAGGAGCTGATGTCCCGCAGCGCCAAGCCCGAGCGCCGCTGACTCTCGTCCCACCAGCGGGTACGCTCGACCCGATATGAGCAGCGAGACCTCCCCCCAGAGCCCGGTCCCCTCCTCTCCCGGAGGAGAGCCCAGGAAGCCGCGTGTGGCCGTCGTGTTCGGCGGCCGCAGCTCCGAGCACGGCATCTCGGTCGTCACGGCCGGCGCCGTCATGCGGGCCATCGACCGCACGAAGTACGACGTCCTGCCGATCGGCATCACCGGCGACGGCCGCTGGGCCCTGACCGCCGACGACCCCGAGCGGATGGCCATCACCGACCGCGAGCTGCCGGACGTGGACCGGCTCGCCGAGTCCGCCGAAGGCGGCGTGGTGCTGCCCGTCGACCCCGGCAACCGCGAGGTGGTGTACGCCGCGCCGGGCTCGGTGCCCAAGGCGCTCGGCGAGGTCGACGTCGTCTTCCCCGTCCTGCACGGCCCGTACGGCGAGGACGGCACCCTCCAGGGCCTCCTGGAGCTGTCCGGGACGCCGTACGTCGGCTCGGGCGTGCTGGCCTCCGCGGTCGGCCAGGACAAGGAGTACATGAAGCGGGTGTTCACCTCCTTCGGGCTGCGGGTCGGCCCGTACGTGGTGATCCGTCCCCGCGAGTGGGCCGAGGACCGCGACCTGGCCCGTAAGAAGATCGTCGAGTTTGCCGGTGAGCACGGCTGGCCGCTCTTCGTGAAGCCCGCGCGGGCCGGTTCCTCGATCGGCATCACCAAGGTCGAGTCCTTCGACGGCCTCGACGAGGCGATCGAGGAGGCCCAGCGGCACGACCCGAAGATCCTGGTCGAGGCGCTGCTGCGGGGCCGCGAGATCGAGTGCGGCGTCCTGGAGTTCGAGGACGGGCCGCGGGCCAGCCTGCCGGCCGAGATCCCGCCGGTCTCCGACCACGACTTCTACGACTTCGAGGCCAAGTACATCGACTCGGCGTCCGGGATCGTGCCCGCGCCGCTCACCGACGAGCAGACCGCCGATGTTCAGCGGCTCGCCGTGGAGGCCTTCGAGGCCGCGGCCTGCGAGGGACTCGTCCGCGCGGACTTCTTCCTCACCGAGGACGGCCAGTTCGTGATCAACGAGATCAACACCATGCCGGGCTTCACGCCGATCTCGATGTACCCGCGGATGTGGCAGGAGAGCGGCGTCGGCTACGCGGAGCTGGTGGACCGCCTGATCCAGGCCGCCCTGCGCCGCCCCACCGGGCTGCGCTAGGGAGCCCCGAGTAGCGAGCCGCGCGGGGGTCAGCCCGCGATTCCCTCCGGCACCGTCTTCTTGATGGGCTCCGCGAGACCCGTGAGCGGGCCGAGGCCACTGTCCTCGGCCCGCTTCTCGTCGAGCGTGACCTCGACATACGCCGTGCGCAGCGCGCTGGTGACGCGGACCGCCCCGTCGCTCAGCCGCTCCACCAGCCAGCCGACGCCGTTCACGGTGGCGCCGTCCGCCTCCGGATCGTTCATCCGGTCGGGGCGCGGGACACCACAGCGCAGTATGATCGCCGAGCCTCCCCAGGCCGCGGTCAGCTCCGAGCGCGGTGTGGGGTCCGCCCGGTCGAGCCCGTCCAGCCGCCCCGGCAGCTCGCCGTGCAGGCTCCGGCAGGCCGCGGCGGCCCGCGCGTCAGGGGAGGGAACCACGGCCGACGCCCGGCCGTCCGACGGCGCGCAGCCCACGGCGGCGACCAGCACGCCGAGGGCGGACAGCGGCAGGCCGAGCCGGGACACGGAAATCTTCACCGGCCAAGCGTAGACGGGGGTTACAAGTGCACGACCGGGCAGGTCAGAGTACGAGTGATGCCGTCCACTTGCTGGACCTTGGCGACCACCATCCGGCCGAGTTCATCGACCGTGTCGGCCTGGGCGCGCACGATGACGTCGTAGGGTCCGGTCACGTCCTCGGCCTGGATCACTCCGGGAATCTTGCCGATGAGCTCGGCGACCACGGACGCCTTGCCCACCTCGGTCTGAATAAGGATGTACGCCTGTACCACGGAACCTCCAGGGCGGCCACGAGGATCATGTGGGGGAAAGAGACGCCACGGTATCGCGTCGCCGCGCGTCGCGGGGAGACCCACGGGGCCTGTGGCGTGGACATTATGGCGTGTGGACAACCGCAGTTGACGAAATCGACGTATCTGTTGACGGTACCCGTGGCCACAGCGGCCCGCGACCGCAAGCGGACTGGCGCAGAAGGGGTACACCAATGAAGGGCACCGTCGGCGAACTCGGGGAGTTCGGGCTGATCAGGGAGCTCACCTCCCGGCTCACCACCACTCCGGCGGTACGCATCGGCCCCGGCGACGACGCGGCGGTGGTGGCCGCACCCGACCGCAGGGTGGTGGCCAGCACGGACATCCTGCTCGAAGGACGGCACTTCCGCCGCGACTGGTCCACGGCGTACGACGTGGGGCGCAAGGCGGCCGCGCAGAACCTCGCGGACATCGCCGCGATGGGCGCCGTGCCGACCGCCCTGCTGCTCGGCCTGGTGGTCCCGGCCGACCTGCCGGTCACCTGGGCCACCGAGCTGATGGACGGGCTGCGCGACGAGTGCCAGGTCGCGGGCGCCGCCGTGGTCGGCGGCGACGTCGTACGCGGGGACACCATCACCGTGTCGATCACCGCGCTCGGCGATCTGCGCAACCACGACCCGGTGACCCGCGCGGGCGCCAAGCCGGGCGATGTCGTCGCGTACACCGGCTGGCTGGGCTGGTCGGCCGCGGGGCACGCGGTGCTCTCGCGGGGCTTCCGCTCGCCGCGCGCCTTCGTGGAGGCGCACCGCAGGCCGGAGCCGCCGTACCACGCGGGACCCGCGGCCGCCGGGCTCGGCGCGAGCGCGATGGCGGACGTCAGCGACGGCCTGATCGCCGACCTCGGGCATATCGCCGAGGCCAGCAAGGTCCGGATCGACGTGAAGTCCGGCAGCATCGACGTGCCCTCGCAGATGAACGACATCGGGCAGGCCGTCGGCGTCGACCCGATGCAGTGGGTGCTCACCGGGGGAGAGGACCACGCGATCGTGGCGACCTTCCCGCCGGATGTGAAGCTGCCCGCCCGCTGGAAGGTGATCGGCGAGGTGCTGCACCCCTCGGCGCTCCCGCAGGTGACCGTGGACGGGGCGCCGTGGACCAGCAAGAGCGGCTGGGACCACTTCGGCGAGATCGAGGACTGAGGAGGCCCGGCATGACCCACATGGCTCCGCCCCTGGTCCTCACCGTCGCCGGCTCCGACTCCGGCGGAGGCGCGGGCATCCAGGCCGACTTGAAGACCCTGCTGGCTCTCGGCGCCCACGGCATGAGTGTGCTCACCGCCGTGACCGCCCAGAACTCCCTTGGTGTGCAAGGCGCGTGGGAGCTGCCGGTGGCGGCGGTACGCGCCCAGTACCGGAGCGTCGTGGACGACATCGGGGTGCACGCGGTCAAGACCGGGATGCTGGCGTCGGCCGAACTGGTCGAGACCGTCGCGGAGTTGCTCGCCGGGACGGACGCGCCGACGGTGGTTGACCCGGTGGGCGTCTCCAAGCACGGAGACTCGCTGCTGGCCGTGTCCGCCCTCGATTCCGTACGGACCGCGCTGCTGCCCGCCGCGACCGTGGCGACGCCGAATCTGGACGAGGTCGCCCAGCTCACCGGCGTACGGGTCGAGACGGAAGCCGATCTGCGACGCGCGGCCGAGGCGCTGCTCGGGTACGGGCCGCGCTGGGCGCTGATCAAGGGCGGCCACCTGGCGGGCGACGCGGTGGACCTGCTCACCGACGGCTCCGAAGAGCACTGGCTGCGCGCGCCCCGCCACGACAACCGCCACACCCACGGCACGGGCTGCACCCTGGCCAGCGCGATCGCCGCGGGCCTGGCCAAGGGGCTGCCGGTCCCGGAGGCGGCCAGGGCGGCCAAGGAGTACGTCACCGGGGCGATCGCCGCCGGGTTCGCGCTCGGCGCGGGGATCGGCCCGGTGGACCACGGCTGGCGCTTCCGGGACGCGTGAGAGGCCGGGCCGGGGGCGCCCCGAAGGGGCGCGGGGCTGTGTCGGTTCGCGGCTTCGCCGCGTGGGCGCGACCAGCCACGACGGTGCCGCAGCCGACTCATGGCATGCCGTGCACTCTCAGTGGAGGGCGCTGAGCCGCGCGCGTGCGCGGTGGGCGCTGAGCGGTGCACGTGCGCCAGCGCGCGAGAAGGCCCGCCCGGTGGATACCGGGCGGGCCTTCGAGGCCATGCGGCGGCGAGCCGGTCAGGCGCTCGCCGGGTCGGAGGCGGTGTCGGCGTCCGCCCCCTCAGCCCCGGCGGCGCCCACCGTGGACTCCGCTCGCTCATCCGCCGCGGCACGGATCGCCCGCCACGCGGACTCCGCGGCCTGTTGCTCCGCTTCCTTCTTACTGCGGCCGGTGCCGGTGCCGTACGAGACGCCCCCGACGCGGGCGGCAGCGGTGAAGGTCTTCTCGTGGTCCGGACCGGTCTCCGTGACCAGGTACTCAGGAACCCCGAGCCCCTCGGTCGCGGTGAGCTCCTGGAGACTGGTCTTCCAGTCCAGGCCCGCTCCCAGGCTCGACGACTTCTCGATCAGCGGATCGAAGAGGCGATGCACCAGTTCGGAGGCCGCGTCGAGACCCTGGTCGAGATAGACCGCGCCGATCACCGCTTCAAGGGTGTCGGCGAGGATGGACGCCTTGTCCCTGCCGCCCGTGCCCTCTTCGCCCCGGCCGAGCCGGACGAAGGCGCCAAGGTCGAGCCCGCGGCCCACCTCCGCCAGCGCACGCGAGTTGACCACCGCGGCCCGCAGCTTGGCCAGCTGGCCTTCGGGCAGGTCGGGGTGGGCGCGGTACAGCGTGTCCGTGACCACCAGGCCGAGCACCGAGTCCCCGAGGAACTCCAGCCGCTCGTTGGTGGGCAGACCGCCGTTCTCGTACGCGTACGAACGATGGGTCAGCGCACGCACCAGAAGGGCGGACTCGAGGTGGTACCCGAGCCGCCCTTCCAGAAGCGTGTGGGACGAGGCCGTGTTGTCCGCCTGCTTTCCAGCGTTCGACGGTTCAGACATCGTGCCTCTCACCAGCCGCTCAGACCTCGAGGACCTGGCGCTTGTTGTAGGTGCCGCAAGCGGGGCACGCGATGTGCTGCTGCTTGGGCTCCTGGCACCGCTCACACGAAACCAGGGTGGGGACCGCAGCCTTCCACTGCGACCGGCGGTGGCGCGTGTTGCTGCGCGACATCTTCCGCTTCGGAACAGCCACGGCTACTTCTCCTGCTCTTCGTCGACGCCCGCTTCGGCGCCGCTCTTCTCGTCCTTCTCGCCGTCCCGGAGCGAACCGGCGAGTCCCTGCAGTGCCGCCCAACGGATGTCGACGGCGTCATGGTGGTGGTCCGGGTCGTCCGCGAGCCGCGCTCCGCACTGGGAGCACAGGCCCGGACAGTCGTCCTGGCACACCGGCTGCATCGGCAGTGCGAGCACCACCGCATCACGCAGCACGGGCTCGAGGTCGAACATGCCGTCCTCGAGGGGGGTCATGTCCTCGTCCTCGGCGTCGTCGCCCGGCTCCGCCTGCTTGCTGCGGCCCCGGTCATCGGCGTCAGGGTACGAGAACATCTCCTGGAAGTCCGCGACGAGCTCTCGCTCGAGCGGCTCCAGACACCTTACGCACTCCCCCTCGACCCGTGCACGGGCGGTGCCTGTGACAAGCACCCCTTCCATGACCGACTCAAGCCGCAGCTCAAGCTCCACGGGCTCGCCTTCCGGCGTCCCGATGACCCCCTGGAGACCGAAGTCCTTGGGGGCCTGGACGGTGCGGGTCAGCCGCTGGAGCGCACCAGGCCGCCGGCCCAGCTCGTGTGTGTCGAACACGAGGGGGTTGCGGTGGTCGAGATGCGTGCTCAGGGCGTTTCCTGCTTTCGGATCATGTAAGTCGAGAAGCGGCCGACCTCATGCTCGGATGAGGCCTCAGGGAGTCCTCGCGGTGAGCGGGCAGCCGTGATCGCGGGCGTATGCGCGACCGAAGAGCCAGGATACTGGACCTTTCGCCGTCGGCCCAATCCGGTGCCTGGCGGACGGGGACCGGTGTCCGGCGGGGCCGGGATCGCGGACCGGGATCAAGGGGTCTGGCGGTGGTCCTGCTCGTACTGGCGCAGCTGGTCCGCGCTGATCATGCTCGTGTCGAAGAGGCTGGCCTCGTCGAGCGCGGCGGCCGGGGCGTGGCTCGGCTGCGGGTAGCCGTAAACGGCCTGCTGCTCGCCGTAGGGGCCCTGCTGCGGGTAGGCGTAGGGGTCCGGCTGCTGCTCGTACTGCTCGTACTGCTCGTACTGCTGCTGGTGGTGGTGCTGTTGCCGCTGGTACGCGGAGGGGTCCTGCCGCTGATAGCCGTACGTGTCCTGCTGTGGCGCGTACGGCGGCTGGGCCTGCGCCGTGGGGGCGGGCGCGGTCGGCTCGGCGAGGTCGGCCAGATAGTCGGCGTCGCTGGTGTGCTCCTGGGCGAGCGCGTCGGCGGGCCGCTCGGCCAGGCCGTCGACGGCGATCCGGCCGTGCAGGGTCTGGCGGCCCCGGCCGACCGCCTCCAGGGTCTTGGCCAGCACCGCCTCGAACGCGCCGAGCTTGGCGTCCACGTAGGCGTCGGCCCGTTGCCGCAGCGTCTCCGGGTCGTGGCTGCGTTCCGGCGCCTCGGCGAAGTCCGGGTCCTCGTAACCCTGATCGGTCAGGCCCTGGCCGGTGCCCAGGAGCTTCTCGCGGCCGCGGCCGACCGAGCCGAGCGTCTTGGTGAGGACGACCTCGAAGTTCGCCAGCTTGGAGTCGACGTAGTCGTCGGCCTCGGCGCGGATCTCCTCGGCCTCTTTGCGGGACTGGGCCAGGATGCGCTCGCCCTCGTCCAGGGACTGCCGGGCGACTTCGGTGTCGGAGATCAGCGAGCCGCGCTCGGCGCGGGCCGTCTCGATGATCCGCTCGGCCTCCTGGCGGGCCTGCTCCACCAGCTGCTCCCGGCCGCCGATGACCTCTCTGGCCTGCGCGAGGGAGCCGGGCAGCGCCTGCCGCACCTCTTCGAGCAGCGACAGCAGCTCGGCGCGGTTGACCACGCAGGAGGCCGACATGGGCATGGACTTGGCGCTCTTGACCGTCTCGACGATGTCGTCGAGCTTCCTCTGCACGTCCACGGGGCGCTCGCCACTCTCTGCCTGGTTACCTGGAGCCGGACAAGGTGACTTTAGTCCCACGCGGCACGCCGTGGGTCAGCCTTGCGTCAGGCGCTCGGTGAGGGCCGCGAGGACCTGGGGCGGCACCAGGTGCGAGACGTCGCCGCCCCAGGCCGCGACCTCCTTCACCAGTGACGAGGAGAGGAAGCTGTAGGTGGGATTGGTCGGGACGAACAAGGTCTCGACGCCCGAGAGGCCGTTGTTCATCTGGGCCATCTGCAGCTCGTAGTCGAAGTCGCTGACCGCGCGCAGGCCCTTGACGATGGCCGGGATGTCGCGCTGCTTGCAGTAGTCGACCAGCAGGCCGTGGAACGGCTCGACCTCGACGTTGCCGTAGTCCGCGGTGACCTGGCGGAGCAGATCGATCCGCTCGTCGACCGTGAACAGGCCCTTCTTGGACTGGTTGATCATCACCACCACATGCACCACGTCGTAGAGCTTGGACGCGCGCGAGATGATGTCGAGGTGTCCATTGGTGACGGGGTCGTATGACCCCGGGCAGACGGCGCGGCGCAACTGAGGTTCCTCGCTCTCCGGTGCTGTCATGCTGCGGTTTCTGCGTCTTCGCAGGTAGAGGCGGCGTGACCGTACCAAAATGTGCCCTCGCCGTAGCGACGGGACCTGAGTGGTGCGAAGCCGTCCGGCCAGCGGAACTCGCCGCCTCTGGTGCTGCGTTCCACGGTGACGAGCGCCGCGTCGGCTAGCCACCCCTGAGTGCGGAGTGTGAGCAGGATCTCCCGAAGATCGTCATCGGTCACGGCGTAGGGAGGATCGAGGAAGACCAGGTCGTACGGGCCGCCGACGGCCGGGGTCGCGACGATCTGGGCCGCCTTGGCGGCCCGGACCTCGGCGCCGGGCAGACCGAGCGAGCGGACGTTCTCGCGGATCGTGCGGACCGCGCGGGCGTCCGCCTCGACCAGCAGGGCGTGGCCCGCGCCACGGGACAGCGCCTCCAGGCCGACAGCGCCCGAACCGGCGTACAGGTCGAGCACCCGCTCGCCGTCCAGTGGGCCGCCGAGCAGCGACTGCCAAGTGGAGAACAGGCCCTCGCGCGCGCGGTCGGAGGTGGGGCGGGTGCCGGTGCCCGGCGGTACGGACAGGCGGCGCCCGCCGGCGCGTCCGGCGATCACGCGGGTCATCTGCGTCCTTCGTTCGGCTCGGTGGTGCGGTGGTGCGGTGGTCACCCCACGATATGGCGTACGCGCCGATCGGTCTTGGCCGGTTCCGACGGCCCTGGCCGCTCCGACGGGGCGGGCGGTCCCGCGGGGCGGGCGGTTCGCGACCGGTGTCAGCCCTTCTCCAGGTAGTCCTCCCGGTCCTTGTCGAGGAGCGCGTCCAGCGCCGTGCGCAGCTCCGGGTACCGCTCAAGGCTCGGGTCGTCGGCGACGAGCGCCATCGCCTCCGCGCGCGCCTGGGCGATCACCTCCTCGTCCTCGATGACCGCGAGCACCCGCAGCGAGGACCGGACGCCGGACTGCGCCTGGCCCAGCACATCGCCCTCACGGCGCTGTTCGAGGTCGATACGGGACAGCTCGAAGCCGTCCAGCGTCGCGGCCACCGCGCCGAGCCTGGCCCGCGCCGGGCTGGCCTCCGGCATCTCGCTGACCAGCAGACACAGGCCAGGGGCCGCGCCGCGGCCGACCCGGCCGCGCAGCTGGTGCAGCTGGGACACCCCGAACCGGTCCGCGTCCATGATCACCATCGCGGTGGCGTTGGGGACGTTCACCCCGACCTCGATGACCGTCGTCGCCACCAGCACGTCGACCTCGCCCACGGCGAACCGGCGCATCACCGCGTCCTTGTCCTCGGGCGGCATCCTGCCGTGCAGCACCTCGACCCGCAGCCCCGCCAGCGGCCCCTGGGCGAGCTGCTCGGCCACCTCCAGCACAGCCAGCGGGGGACGCTTCTCGGCCTCGTCCTCGGCGGACTTCTTCTTCGGCTCCTCGTCGCCGTCACCGATCCGCGGGCACACCACATACGCCTGGTGCCCCTTGCCTACCTCCTCGCGTACCCGCTCCCAGGCGCGCGCCAGGAAGTGCGGCTTGTCCTGGACCGGTACGACATGGCTGGCGATCGGTGAGCGGCCCGCGGGCAGCTGGTCCAGGACCGAGGTCTCCAGGTCGCCGAAGACCGTCATGGCCACGGTGCGCGGGATCGGGGTCGCCGTCATGACCAGCAGGTGCGGAGGCTGCTTGCCCTTCGAGCGCAGCGCGTCGCGCTGTTCCACCCCGAAGCGGTGCTGTTCGTCGACGACGACCAGGCCCAGGTCGTGGAACTGGACCTTGTCCTCGATCAGCGCGTGCGTGCCGATGACGATCCCGGCCTCACCGGTGACCAGGTCAAGCAGCGCCTGACGGCGGGCGGCGGCCCCCATCGAGCCGGTCAGCAGCACCACCTTGGTGGCCTGCTCGGCCCCGCCCAGCATGCCCCCCTCGGCCAGCTCGCCCATCATCTCCACGATCGAGCGGTGGTGCTGCTGGGCGAGCACCTCGGTGGGCGCGAGCATCGCGGCCTGGCCGCCCGCGTCCACCACCGTGAGCATCGCACGCAGCGCCACCAGGGTTTTGCCGGAACCGACCTCGCCCTGGAGCAGCCGGTGCATCGGATGCTCGGTGGCGAGGTCGTCGAAGATCTCGCGGGATACCTTCCGCTGGCCGTCGGTGAGGGTGAAGGGCAGCTTGGCGTCGAAGGCGTCCAGCACGCCGTCTCGCCGGGCCGCGCGCGCCACGGCGGGCAGCTGGGTCTCCGCGAACCGGCGCCGGGCCAGCGCCACTTGCAGCACGAACGCCTCGTCCCACTTCAGGCGGGCTCTGGCGTCCGCGATGTCGGCCTTGGTGTGGGGCCGGTGGATTTTCAGCAGAGCCTCGGGGAGCGGAACCAGCCCCCGGCCGTCGCGGAGCGCCGACGGCAGCGGGTCGACGGCCTCCTGGGCGCTGGGCAGCACCGCGTCCACCGCCTTGGCGATCTTCCAGGACTCCAGCTTGGCGGTGGCCGGGTAGATCGGGATCAGCGCACCGGCCCAGGAGCCGACCGCCGCCGCGTCTCCGCTCTCCGCGCCGTCTCCGCCGCGCAGCAGCTCGTACGCGGGATGGGCGAGCTGGAGCTTGCGGTTGAAGGAGGACACCTTGCCCGCGAACATCGCGCGGGTGCCGGGCAGCAGATCCTTGTGCGGTTTGTGGATGCCCCGGCCGAAGAAGACGAGCTGCAGCTGACCGCTGCCGTCCGTGATCACGACCTCCAGGCGCTGGCCGCGACCGCCGTTGAACTTCAGCACCCGTGCGCTGGCGACCTGGGCGACCACGGTCACATGCTCGTCCAGCGGCAGTGCGGCGAGGCGGGTCAGTTCGCCGCGCTCCGCGTACCGCCGCGGGTAGTGGTGCAGCAGGTCACCGACGGTGTGCAGGTCGAGGTGCTCGGCCATCACCTTCGCGGTGGCGGGGCCGAGCGTCTTCTTCAGTGGTTCTTCCAGCGCGGGCACGCCATCCATTGGACACCACGGCACTGACAGTCACCGGTACCTGGGGAAAACGGTCACTCCACGCCGATGAGCAGCAGCGCGGACTGACGCCCGCCGCGATACGCCACTGTGTCCACCGCGAGATGGACCTCGCGCACATGATCCTCAAGCCGTGCCGTGACCGCGTCCGGAACCTCGTCGCCGAGCACCAGCGTCACCATCTCGCCGCCCGCCGCGAGCATCCGGTCGAGCACGGTGACGGCGGTGTCCGCGAGGTCCGCGCCGATCACGGCGACATCGCCCTCGATGAGCCCCAGGACGTCACCGGCCTGGCAGATCCCGGCCATGGTCCAGGACTGCCGTTCGGCGACGGCCAGTTCCGCGTAGCGCGTCGCACCGGCGGCGGAGGTCATCGCGACGACGTCCTCGTCGAAGCGGCGGTCCGGCTCGTGCACGGCGAGCGCCGCGATGCCCTGCACGGCGGAGCGGGTCGGGATCAGCGCGACCCGCACACCGTCCGCGCGAGCCTGCTCCGCGGCGGCGGCCGCGGTGTGCCGCAGGTCCCCGTCGTTGGGCAGCAGCACCACCTCGCGTGCGTGGGCGCGGCGGACGGCGTCGGCGAGTTCACCGCTGGCGGGCGGCTCGCCGGGGCGCGCGAGCACGGTGGTGGCCCCGGCCTCCGCGTACAGTCCGGCCAGCCCTTCCCCCGGCACCACGGCGACGACCGCGCGCCGCGCCCGCTCGCGCGGCCGTGGCGTGAAGCCCGCGCTGTGCGCGTCCCGCGCCCCGAAGTGCGTGATCCTGATGCGGTACGGCCGCCCGGCCTCGACGCCCGCCTCGACGGCGGCGCCCGCGTCGTCGACGTGCACGTGGACGTTCCACAGCCCGTCGCCGCCGACCACGACCAGTGAGTCGCCCAGCGCGTCCAGCCGGTCGCGCAGCCGGGCCACGGCCGGGTCGTCGGCCTCCAGCAGATAGATCACCTCGAAGGCGGGCCCGCCGCCCTCGGGGGGCGCGTCGGCCGCGCACTCCGCCGGGTGCGCCCCCGCGGCGTCGGCGGCGTCCCCGGCCGTGCCCTCCGCGGGCGCACCGGGCGCCACGCGCGCGTGGCCGCGTATCCGCCCTACGGACTCGGGCGGAGCCTGGCCCGACAGCGCCTCGACCAGGGCCCCGAGCACGGCCACCAGACCCTGGCCGCCCGCGTCCACGACACCCGCCCGCTCCAGCGCGGCCAGCTGCCCCTCAGTCCGTGCCAGCGCCGCGCACGCACCGTCGTACGCCGCACGCGCGGTCGTCGCGCAGCTGCCCGCGGCGGCCCCGGCGGCGTCGGCGGCGGCGGCGGCCACGGTCAGGACGGTCCCCTCGACGGGATGCGCGACCGCCTGGTAGCCGGCGTCCGCGGCCCGCCGCAGCGCGAGCCTGAGCAGGTCACCGCCCGAGCGGGGCAGCGACCCGGCACGGTGCGCCGCCGCACCCTCGGCGTCCGCGGTGTCTTCGGAGTCCACCGCCTGGGCCATGCCGCGGAGCAGCTGCGCCAGGATCGTGCCCGAGTTGCCGCGCGCCCCGATCAGCGCCCCGTGGGCCATCGCGCGCATCGCCTCCGCCGCCGAAGGCCCCGCGGCGGACCCGGCCGCCTCGTGCCCGGTGAACACCGCCTCCACCGCCTGGGCCGCCGACTCCACCGTCAGATAGAGGTTCGTGCCGGTGTCCGAGTCCGCGACCGGATAGACGTTGATCGCGTCGATCTCCTCGCGGGCCCGCCCCAGCGCGTCCAGCGCCAGACCGCACCAGGTGCGCACCACCACGGCGTCGAGCGACTGCGGCACCTATTGCCTCCTAGCTGCGGTTTCGTTCCGCAGGGTAGTGCGCGGCGGGCAGGACGCCCGGAGCGGGGGGCGGAGCGGCCATGGTAGTTTCGTTCTACCGAAGCGGTCGTTGTATGCTGCTCCGGTTGCCCGATCGATATCGGGCCATCCCCTGGCACCGCCACTTCAGATCACTGAACCCGGCATGCCGGGTTTAACCGTAAGTGCATCTGAAGTCTTTGGAGTGTCCCGTGGCTGCCAACTGCGACGTCTGCGGCAAGGGGCCGGGCTTCGGCAACAACATCTCGCACTCGCACCGCCGTACGCCCCGTCGCTGGAACCCGAACATCCAGCGCGTGCGTGCCGTGGTCGGTGGGACGCCGAAGCGGCTCAACGCCTGCACCTCGTGCATCAAGGCCGGCAAGGTCTCGCGCTGACGCAACGCTAAGCGCGGCCACCTAGCTGGTTGCCGAACAACCGGTCCACCCCTGGGTGGGCCGGTTGTTCTGTATCTCCGCACCCCGCTCCCGAGGAGAAGCCCCGTGCCCGAGCTGCCCGAGGTCGAGGTCGTACGCCGCGGACTGGAACGCTGGGTGAGCGGACGGACCGTCGCCGACGTCCGGGTGCTGCACCCGCGTGCCGTACGCCGGCACCCGGCGGGCGGCGCGGACTTCGCGGCCCGTCTCACCGGGCACCGCGTCGGCCCCGCCCAGCGCCGCGGCAAGTACCTGTGGCTGCCGCTCGCGGACGCCTCGTACTCCGTGCTCGCTCACCTCGGCATGAGCGGTCAGCTCCTGGTCCAGCCGACGGACGCGGCGGACGAGCGGCACCTGCGGATCAGGGTCGGCTTCGACGACGACCTCGGCACCGAGCTGCGCTTCGTCGACCAGCGCACCTTCGGCGGGCTCTCGCTCCACGAGACCGCCGCTGACAGCACCGTCGGCCTCCCGGACGCCATCGCGCACATCGCGCGCGACCCGCTCGATCCGCGGTTCGACGACGCCGCCTTCCACACGGCCCTGCGCCGTCGCCGTACGACGGTCAAGCGCGCTCTGCTGGACCAGACCCTGATCAGCGGGGTCGGCAACATCTACGCGGACGAGGCGCTGTGGCGCGCCAGGCTGCACTACGAGCGCGCCACGGCCACCCTCACACGCCCCAAGAGCGCGGAGCTTCTGCGCCACGTCCGGGAGGTGATGCGGGAGGCGCTCGCCGTCGGCGGCACCAGCTTCGACAGCCTCTACGTCAACGTGAACGGCGAATCCGGGTACTTCGAGCGCTCCCTGGACGCCTACGGGCGCGAGGACGAGCCCTGCCGCCGCTGCGGCACCGCGATGCGCCGCCGCCCGTGGATGAACCGCTCCAGCTACTACTGCCCGCGCTGCCAACGCCCGCCGCGCGCCCCGCGGTAAGGCGGTCAGGTGGTAGGGCGGTCAGGCCGGGTCTGCCCCGCCTGGGACTAGAACCCGAAGTTCTGGGTCCACCACGGCCCGCCGGACGCGAAGTGCGCCCCCACGCCGAGGGTCTTGTAGTCACAGTTGAGTATGTTCGCGCGATGGCCCGGACTGTTCATCCAGGACTCCATCACGGCCCGTGCGTCGGCCTGGCCCCTGGCGATGTTCTCGCCGCCCAGGTTGGAGATCCCGGCCTGGGCGGCGCGGTCCCAGGGGGTGTCGCCGTCCGGGTCGGTGTGGTCGAAGAAGCCGCGGGCGGCCATGTCCCGGCTGAAGTCCCCGGCGAGCGCCGCCAGCGGCGCGTCCGCGCGCACCGGGGCGCAGCCCGCCTTGGCCCGCTCCTGGTTCACCAGCGCGAGCACCTCGGCCTCGGCCGCCTGCGCCCCGTCAGTCACCTGGTCCGGCGTCGGCGCGGGCACGTCCGGCTTGGCGGGCTCGGTGCGGGCAGGGCCGCTCTTGTCCGTTTCCCGCGCCCGGTCCTTGGCCTCGGCCCGCTGCTCGGACTTGCCCGCGTCCCCGGCGTTGTCCTTGGCGCTGTCCCGCGCGCTGGAGCCGGGCTTCTCGGCGGACGGCTCCTTCGTGCCGTCCCCGTCCGCCGCTCCGCCCTTTCCGCCGTCCTTCGCGCTCTTGGCGTCCTTGGCCTCTGACGCGTCCTTCGACGGCGACGCCGACGGCTGCGCGGCCGACTTCGACGGGGCGGGCGCCGACGGCGTGGCACGGTCGGCGCCCCGGCTGGCGGGCGTCTCCCCGCGGCCTTCCGCCGTGGTGGCGCCGCCGTAGACCGTCGTGTCCGGCACGCCCTCGGATCGGACCGTACCGTCGTCGCTGCCGAGCCGGAACGCGTCACCGCCCGGAACGAGCCCGGAGGCGACGGCCATGGCGCCCACGGCCACGGCCGCGGAGACGCCGAGCAGACCGGTCCGCACGGGGGCCGCCGCCGCCTTCCCGCGCCGGTGCGAGCTCGTGGGGTGGGGGCTCGCGTCGTCTGCCTGGCGCTGCTCGCCGACAGCGTTTGCGGCGCCGGAGCGTCGGTGGCGTCCCATGTACGGGCCTCTCTCAGTCCTTACGGGCAACGGCCTCACCCATACGGGTGAGGCTCATCGGACGCGACTGTAGCCGATGCGGAATGGGGGCGACGTGCCTCGCGAGCAATTGGTCGGTTAGCTTGCACACATGGAAGAGGACGTGCGGTTCACCGCTTGGGTACGCGGCCGAGTACAGGGAGTGGGCTTTCGCTGGTTCACCAGGGCGACGGCCCTGGAGATCGGCGGACTCATCGGCTTCGCCCTCAATCTGGAGGACGGCCGGGTGCAGGTCGTGGCCGAGGGCCCGCGCGCGCGGTGTGAGCGTTTTCTCGACTGGCTGCGGTACGGCGACACGCCCGGCAGGGTCGACGGCGTCACGGAGATCTGGGACACCCCGCGCGGCGGCTACGACGGCTTCGCCATCCGCTGAGAGGGCGGAACAGAGGGCGGAGCGGGAGAAACGGCCTGGTGGTTGCCAACGACGGGTGCGCGTGCCAGGCTGCGCGGACAAGGGATGATCTCCACACCCCCGCGCTGTCCTATCATGGGATGTAGAGGACTAAAGAGGACAAACAGCCGCGCGGATGAGGCCACGGCGCAGGTTTTGCTGCCGTACGCCCCCCGGTTGCCCGCCAGTACGGGGTGTGATCGTGTTGACCGTCAAACTTTTTGGTGAGACGCTGAAAGCCCCGCGCACCCTAGCTGTTTGGCATGTGGGAACGCAGTAAGTCATCAGTAGTGCCAATCACCGCGGGTGCTTCCCTCACGACCCACACCGCTTCGGTCGGTCACTCAGTGTGGAGGACCATCCATCATGGCAAAGGCGCTTCTCGGTTACGTCGGCGGTTCTGACCCGCGACTCCTCGCCGAGATGCGACGGCTTCAGCAGCGCGTCCAGGACCTGGAATCCGAGCTTGTCCGCATCCAGGCCGAGAACGACGCGCTGGCTACTGCTGCCGCTTCTCACCCCGGAGAACTCCTCGACGTACCCCAGGCGGAGCCTGCGCTTACCTGACCCGGATATACAGAGCGACGGTCAGGCTGCTCACGTCAACCGCTTAGAAGAACCGCAAGGGGCGCCCCCGGCGTCCCTTCACTCTTTCCCTCCCCGTTCCCCCTCGTTCCCGCCCCCTCGGCCGGCTGTTCCGCTCGCGTTCCACCGGTGTGCACCCGAGCGCCTTACCGTCTGATGTGCCCTGCACCTTCCTCGGTGAAACCGGATGGCTCGCGGGGTGAGACGGCGCCCAGGCAGTAAAGTCCGGGGGCGTGCACCTCAAGGCCATGACCCTGCGTGGGTTCAAATCCTTCGCCTCCGCGACCACGCTGCGGTTTGAACCCGGCATCACCTGCGTCGTCGGGCCCAACGGCTCCGGCAAGTCCAACGTCGTGGACGCGCTGTCCTGGGTCATGGGCGAGCAGGGCGCCAAGTCGCTGCGAGGCGGCAAGATGGAAGACGTCATCTTCGCCGGAACCACCGGGCGGCCGCCGCTCGGGCGGGCCGAGGTGTCCCTCACCATCGACAACTCCGACGGCGTGCTGCCCATCGAGTACGCCGAGGTCACCATCACGCGGATCATGTTCCGCAACGGCGGCAGCGAGTACCAGATCAACGGGGACACCTGCCGCCTCCTGGACATCCAGGAACTGCTCTCCGACTCCGGCATCGGCCGTGAGATGCACGTCATCGTCGGGCAGGGGCAGCTGGACTCCGTCCTGCACGCCGACCCCATGGGGCGCCGCGCCTTCATCGAGGAGGCCGCGGGAGTCCTCAAGCACCGCAAGCGCAAGGAGAAGGCGCTGCGGAAACTCGACGCGATGCGGGCCAACCTGGCGCGGGTGCAGGACCTCACCGACGAGCTGCGGCGCCAGCTCAAGCCGCTCGGGCGGCAGGCCGCGGTGGCGCGGCGGGCCGCCGTCATCCAGGCCGATCTGCGCGACGCGCGGCTGCGGCTGCTCGCCGACGACCTGGTCAGGCTGCGCGAGGCGCTGCGCTCCGAGATCGCCGACGAGGCCGAGCTGAAGCGGCGCAAGGAGGCGACCGAGGCCGACCTGAAGGCGGCGCAGACGCGCGAGGCGACGCTGGAGGAGGAGGTACGGCGGCTGACGCCGAGGCTCCAGCGCGCCCAGCAGACCTGGTACGAGCTGTCCCAGCTCGCCGAGCGGGTGCGCGGCACGATCTCGCTGGCCGAGGCGCGCGTGAAGAGCGCGAACAGCGCCCCCGACGAGGAGCGCCGCGGCCGTGACCCGGAGGACATGGAGCGCGAGGCCGCGCGGATCAGGGAGCAGGAGGCCGAGCTTGAGGCGGCCCTCGAAGCGGCCCAGACGGCGCTGGAGGACACCGTCGCGCACCGGGCCGAGCTGGAGCGCGCGCTCACCGACGAGGAACGGCGGCTCAAGGACGCGGCCAGGGCCATCGCCGACCGCCGCGAGGGCCTGGCCAGGCTGCACGGCCAGGTCAACGCGGCCCGAGGCAGGGCCGCGTCGGCCCAGGCCGAGATCGGCCGCCTGGCCTCCGCTCGGGACGAGGCCCAGCAGCGGGCGGCCGCCGCGCAGCGCGAGTACGAGCAGCTCAAGGCCGAGGTGGACGGCCTGGACGCCGACGACCGCGCGCTCGGCGAACGGCACGACGCCGCGCGGCGCGCGCTCGCCGACGCCGAGGCCGCGCTGACCGCGGCCCGTGAGGCGGCCACGGGCGCCGAGCGCAAGCGCGCCGCGGTCGCCGCCCGGCACGAGGCGCTCGCCCTGGGCCTGCGCCGCAAGGACGGCACGGGCGCGCTGCTGGCCGCCCAGGACCGGCTGACGGGGCTCCTCGGCCCCGCCGCCGAACTGCTCACGGTCGCACCCGGCTTCGAGGTCCCGGTGGCGGCCGCGCTCGGCGCTGCGGCGGACGCCGTCGCGGTGGCCACCCCGGCAGCGGCGGCCGAAGCCATCCGCCTGCTCCGCAAACAGGACGCGGGCCGCGCGCCCCTGCTCCTGGCATCCCCCTCGCCAGACCCCACCCCGAACGCCGCTCCGCCCGCCGCGACGGTGGGCACGGCGCGCGGTGCCTTCGATCGTGTGTCCCCAGGGGCGTCGGAGCCCCAGGAGGCGCAGGAGCCTCAGGGAGCACAGAGGGCACAGGAGGCACAGGAGGCGCGCGTCGGCGTGCCGTTCGCCGCGGGTCTGGTGCGCGGGCCCGACGAGCTGATGCCCGCCGTGCGGCGGATGCTGCGCGGCGTCGTGGTCGTCGGCACCCTGGAGGACGCCGAGGACCTGGTGTACGCGCACCCGGAACTCACGGCCGTCACCCCCGAAGGCGACGTGCTCGGCGCGCACTTCGCGCAGGGCGGCTCCGCGGGCGCGCCCAGCCTGCTTGAAGTGCGGGCGTCGGTGGACGAGGCCGCCGCCGAGCTGGCGGAGCTGGCCGTACGGTGTGACGAGCTGGCCGGGGAGCAGCGCCTCGCGGGAGAGCGGCGCACCGAATGCGCCGCGCTGGTCGAGGAATTGGCGGAGCGGCGCCGCGCCGCCGACCGGGCCAAGTCGAGCGTGTCCCAGCAGCTCGGCGGGCTCGCCGGGCAGGCCCGCGCCGCCGCGGGCGAGGCCGAACGTACGACCGCGGCGGCGGCCAGGGCCCAGGAGGCCCTGGACCGGGCGACCCTGGAGGCCGAGGAACTCGCCGAGCGGCTGGCCGTCGCCGAGGAGGCCCCCGTCGACGAGGAGCCCGACACCGCGGTGCGCGACCGGCTCGCCGCCGACGGCGCCAACGCCCGGCAGACCGAGATGGAGGCCCGCCTCCAGGTGCGTACCCACGAGGAGCGGGTCAAGGGGCTCGCCGGACGCGCCGACGGCCTCGACCGCGCGGCCCGCGCCGAACGCGAGGCACGCGCGCGTGCCTCGCGACGCCGGGCCAGGCTGCGCCACGAGGCCGCCGTCGCCGACGCGGTGGCGTCGGGCGCCCGGCAGCTCCTCGCGCATGTCGAGGTCTCCCTCGTACGGGCCGAGCAGGAGCGCGCCGCGGCCGAGAGCGCCAAGGCCGGGCGCGAACGGGACCTGGTCGCCGAGCGGAACGCGGGCCGTGACCTGAAGGCGGAGCTGGACAAGCTGACCGACTCGGTGCACCGGGGCGAGGTACTCGGCGCCGAGAAGCGGCTGCGGATCGAGCAGCTGGAGGCCAAGGCACTGGAGGAGCTGGGCGTGGAGCCCGCGGGGCTGATCGCCGACTACGGCCCCGACCAGCCGGTGCCCCCGTCGCCGCCCGCCGAGGGCGAGGAGCTCCCCGAGGACCCAGAACACCCCCGCAACCAGCCCGTCCCGTTCGTCCGCGCCGAACAGGAGAAGCGGCTCAAGGCGGCCGAGCGGGCCTACCAGCAGCTAGGGAAGGTCAACCCGCTCGCCCTGGAGGAGTTCGCGGCGCTGGAGGAACGGCACAAGTTCCTCTCCGAGCAGCTCGAAGACCTGAAGAAGACCAGGACCGACCTGCTCCAGGTGGTCAAGGAGGTCGACGAGCGCGTGGAGCAGGTGTTCACGGAGGCCTACCGGGACACCGCTCGGGAGTTCGAGGGCGTCTTCTCGCGGCTCTTCCCCGGCGGCGAGGGACGGCTCGTACTGACCGATCCCGACAACATGCTGACCACGGGTGTGGACGTCGAGGCGCGGCCGCCGGGCAAGAAGGTCAAGCGGCTCTCGCTGCTCTCCGGCGGAGAGCGCTCGCTGACCGCGGTCGCCCTGCTGGTGTCCATCTTCAAGGCACGGCCCAGCCCGTTCTACGTGATGGACGAGGTCGAGGCGGCCCTGGACGACACCAACCTGCAACGGCTCATCCGGATCATGAAGGAGCTCCAGGAGTCCTCGCAGCTGATCGTCATCACGCACCAGAAGCGCACGATGGAGGTCGCCGACGCGCTCTACGGAGTCTCCATGCAGGGCGACGGCGTCTCCAAGGTGATCAGCCAGCGGCTCCGCTGAGACCGCGGCGGCCTCCCTTCACTCCTTCGCCACCCCATCTCTTCAAGAGTTGAATTCAATGGATCACTCTGCGCTGTCAAAGTTACAGCTGTTCCCCTATTGACTTCGGAACTTGAAGGCATAGTCTCTGCAGCGCAGTCTTTACCTTCAAGTGGTGGGTCGCCCCAAGGTGTGCGCCACTTGAAGGGCCCCACCCCACATGTCAGGACATCGCGGTCCTGACCCGGTAGGAGACACCGTGACCAGCACAGCGAAGCTGAAGCCGACGCCCGCGGGCGGCGGTCGGCCCGAACACCTCAGTCATGTCATCTTCATCGCCGCGACGGCGGCACTGGGCGGCTTCCTGTTCGGCTACGACAGCGCGGTCATCAACGGCGCGGTGGAAGGCATCCGCGGGAAGTTCGACGTCGACTCGGCCAGCCTGGGCACCGTGATCGCCATCGCCCTGCTCGGCGCGGCCATCGGCGCGATGGTCGCGGGCCGGCTCGCGGACCGCATCGGCCGCATCCGGGTGATGCAGATCGCCGCCGCCCTCTTCGCGATCAGCGGCCTCGGCTCGATGCTGCCGTTCGCCCTGTGGGACCTGGCGATGTGGCGGACGCTCGGCGGCGTCGCCATCGGCATGGCGTCGGTGATCGCCCCGGCCTATATCGCCGAGGTCGCGCCCGCCGAGTACCGCGGCCGTCTGGCCTCCTTCCAGCAGGCCGCGATCGTGCTCGGCATCGCCGTCTCGCAGCTGGTCAACTGGGTGGTGCTGCAGTTCGCCGACGGCGACCAGCGCGGCACGCTGTTCGGCCTGGAAGCCTGGCAGATCATGCTCGGCATCGAGATCGTCCCGGCCCTGCTGTACGGCCTGATGTCGCTGCGCATCCCCGAGTCCCCGCGTTACCTGATCGCCCAGGGCCGTACCGCCGAGGCCAGGACCGTGCTCGCCGACGTGGAGCCGAAGGGCGCCGACCTCGACGCGAAGATCACCGAGATCGACGCCAAGATGCGCAGGGAGCACAAGCCGCGCCTCAGCGACCTGATGGGCGGCCGGGCCGGGCTGCTGCCGATCGTCTGGGTGGGCATCGGGCTCTCGGTCTTCCAGCAGCTGGTCGGCATCAACGTGATCTTCTACTACAGCTCCTCGCTGTGGCAGTCCGTCGGCATCGACCCGTCGAGCTCCTTCTTCTACTCCTTCACCACATCGATCATCAACATCATCGGCACCGTGATCGCGATGGTCTTCGTCGACCGGCTGGGGCGCAAGCCGCTCGCGCTGATCGGCTCGGCCGGTATGGCCGTCTCGCTGGGGCTTGCCGCCTGGGCCTTCTCGTACAAGGAGGGCACCGGGGACGACATCACGCTGCCCGACGCGCAGGGCACCGTGGCGCTGCTCGCGGCCCACTCCTTCGTGCTGTTCTTCGCGCTCTCCTGGGGCGTGGTGGTCTGGGTCATGCTCGGTGAGATGTTCCCCAACCGCATCCGCGCCGCCGCGCTCGGTGTGGCCGCGGCCGCCCAGTGGCTCGCCAACTTCGCGATCACCAAGACCTTCCCGAGCATGTCGGACTGGAATCTGTCCGGCTCTTACATGATCTACACGGCGTTCGCGCTGCTCTCGATTCCCTTCATCCTCAGGTTCGTCCCCGAGACGAAGGGCAAGACCCTGGAGCAGATGGGCTAAAACCCCGCTGCCCCCCGCTCCAGGAGGCCGCCCCTGCCCGGTTCGCCGGGCGGGGGCGGTCTTGTGCGTAACGTGGCCTTGGCGTCAGTCCGCGAGGCGTGGCAGCACCCGCTCGGCGAACAGGTGCAGGCTGCGCCAGCCCTCGTCGACCGGCATGCCGCCGCACAGCGGATGCAGGACCAGGGTGCCGCCGCCCGGCTCGTCCTGGCGGCTCTCGGCCAGAGTCGCGCACGCGTCGGGCGTGAGAACCCGGTACACGCCCTCGGCGCGCAGCTCGTCGACGGTCGTGGCGCGCGAGCGGACCGCGGAGCGGATGCCCTTGGACTGCCACGAGGCGTATGTCCGCGCCTCGTGCAGGAAGTGCCGCCCGTACGTGGCCCAGGTCCGGTCGGGGTCGTCGGAGAGGTGCAGCAGCGGGGTCTCGGCCGAGGGCATCATCACCCAGCCCTCGGTCCCGTACGCCGCCCGCCGCTCGTCGTAGTACGCCGCGAGCTCCGGCAGATGCGCGCTCGGGAAGAACGGCAGCCCGAGCCGGGCCGCACGGCGCGCCGCGGCCCGCGACGAGCCGCCGACGAGCAGCAGAGGGTGCGGCCGGGTGAGGGGGCGCGGGGTGACCTGGACGGTGCGGCCCCGGTAGGCGAAGGGCTCGCCGGTCCACGCCGCGAGCAGGGTCTCGAGAAGTTCGTCCTGGAGCTTGCCGCGGCCGCCCCACTCGACGCCGAACGCCTCGTACTCCGCTGGCCGGTAGCCGATCCCCGCCACCGTGACCAGCCGTCCGCCGCTCAGCAGGTCCAGTACGGCGATGTCCTCGGCCAGCCGCAGCGGGTCGTGCAGCGGACCGATGGCCGCCGACACGGTCACCGCGATCCGGCGGGTGGCCCCGAAGACCGCGCCCGCGAAGGTGAAGGGCGAGGGCAGCCAGTTGTCGGCGACGCCGTGGTGCTCCTCGGCCTGGACCGTGCCGATGTCGTGGTCGTCGGCGTACGCGGCCATCTCGACGGCGGCGCGATAGCGGGCGGACAGCGAATCGGGTGTCGCGGCGGGGTCGACGAGGTTGAAGCGTACGACCGTGACGGGCATGGCCGAGTCCCCCTTCGCCGGGTGGTTCCCAGGAAGGGGGACAGTAGCTGACGGGGTGTCAGATGGCCAGGGCTGGTGGCGGGGGCGGCCGGGATCAGGCGGGCACCGGCTCGCCGTCTTCGGAGTTCTCAGCGCTCTCGGAGTTCTCGGCGTCCGTCGCCGGGGACGACTGGGGCTCCTGGGGCGCTTCGACCGCGGGCTTCGGCAGGGCGAGGTACAGCAGACCGGAGAGCACGATGGTCGCGATCCAGCCGAGGCCGTACTCGCCGATCGGGTTGTTCGTGGCCAGCGGTCCGGTGAACCAGTCCGAGGTGGTGAACAGCAGGCCCACCACCAGCGACACGCCCCAGGCGATCACCGCGGCCGGGGCGAAGCCGCCCTTGTACCAGTAGGCGCTGGTGCGCGTGGTGTCGAGCAGGGCCTCGCCGTCGTACGTCGTACGCCGCAGCATGTCCGCGCCGAAGACGCCGATCCAGGCCGAGAAGGCCACCGCGAGCAGCGACAGGAAGGCGATGAAGGAGCCCATGAAGCTGGTGGCGACCAGCATCAGGACGCCGCCGAACACCAGCGAGATGACGGCGTTCACCGACACCGCCCAGTGCCGGGCGATGGTGAAGCCGAGGGTCTGCGCGGTGAACCCGGCCGAGTACATCGACATCGAGTTGATCAGCAGCATGCCGACCAGCGCGATCAGCAGATAGGGCACCGCGATCCACTGCGGCAGGATCTCGCCGAGGAAGGAGACCGGGTCGGCGGCCGAGGCCAGGTCCGGAGTCGAGACCGCCATCACCGCGCCCATCAGCACCATCGGCAGGACGACGATCCCGGCGCCGCCGATGGAGTGGCCGACCATGGCCCTGGCGGACGTCGTGCGCGGCAGGTAGCGGGTGAAGTCGGGCGCGGAGGGAATCCAGCTGACGCCGCCCGCGGCGATCATGCCGATGCCCGCCACCATCATCGCCGTCGAGCCCGCCGGACGGTCGAAGACCGCGCCCCAGTCGGAGTCGGCGATCAGATAGACCAGGACCAGCACCGAGAACCCGCCGAACAGGTAGGTCGCGTACTTGTTGCACTTCTGGACGGCGTGGATGCCGAGGCCGGAGATCGCGAAGGTCGCGACCACGAAGAGCAGCAGCGTGACGATGACCAGCGGGGTGTTCTGCTGGATGCCGAAGACGATGTCGAGCACCGTGAGCACGGCGTACGCGCCGACCACCGCGTTGATCGTCTCCCAGCCCCAGCGGGCGATCCAGATGAGCGAGCCGGGCAGCAGATTGCCGCGCTGCCCGAAGACCGCGCGGGACAGGGCCATGCCGGGGGCGCCGCCCCGCTTGCCCGCGATGCCGAACAGCCCGACCAGGCCGTACGACAGGCAGGGCGCGGCGACCGCCACGACGATGGCCTGCCAGAAGTTGAGGTGGAAGGCCACCACCAGGCTCGCGCCCATGGTGAGCAACAGCACGCTGATGTTGGCGGCCACCCAGGTGGGGAACAGTTCGCGGACCTTGCCGGTGCGCTCATGATCCGGCACCGGCTCAAGACCGCGGGTCTCCAGGGCGGTGCCTTCGGCTTCGGCGGAATGGCTCATGCGCAGGGGTTTCCAGACCTCGTACGTGACTCGACGGTGAGTCGGCTGGGGCGGGGGGAGGGGCAGCGCAGACTCTACGCGCGTTGATGCCACCCTCACCATCGTACTTTGATCTGACTAGTGCCTCGTAGGGTCTTTTGTCCTTTGGTGGAAGCCACAAGTGGCGGGGGAGTGCGGGCGATGACTGATACTGGGGCTGTTATGGGAATCGAATTCGTCATCCTTGCTGTAGTCATCGCCCTGGTCGCGGTCGGCGCCGTCAGCGGGCTGGTGGTCGGCAGCCGCAGGAAGAAGCAGCTGCCCCCCACCGCGCCCCCGGCCACGCCGACTGTCACCGCGCCTCCGGCCGAGCCGCATGTCGGCGAAGAGGCCGAGGAGCCGCGCGAAGAGCCACGCCGTACGGTCGAGGAGGTCGAACTCCCCGAGGCGGAGACCGCCCCCGAGGCCGAGGCCCCGGTCGGCGCCGAGGAGCCGGAGGCGCCCGCCGTCCCCGCCGCTCCCGAGATCGAGGTCCCCGAACCCACCGCGGGCCGACTGGTCCGGCTGCGGGCGCGGCTGTCCCGCTCCCAGAACGCGCTCGGCAAGGGGCTGCTCACGCTCCTGTCGCGCGAGCACCTCGACGAGGACACCTGGGAGGAGATCGAGGACACCCTGATCACCGCCGACGTCGGCGTCGCCCCGACCCAGGAGCTCGTCGAGCGGCTGCGCGAGCGCGTGAAGGTCCTCGGCACCCGCACGCCCGACGACCTGCGCGCCCTGCTGCGCGATGAGCTGCTCCAGCTCGTCGGCCCCGACCTGGACCGGACGGTGCACACCGAGTCCGACACCGAGGCCCCCGGCATCGTGATGGTCGTCGGGGTCAACGGCACCGGCAAGACCACCACCACCGGCAAGCTCGCCCGTGTCCTGGTCGCCGACGGCCGCTCGGTGGTGCTCGGCGCGGCCGACACCTTCCGTGCCGCCGCCGCCGACCAGCTGCAGACCTGGGGCGAGCGGGTCGGCGCTCGCACGGTGCGCGGCCCCGAGGGCGGCGACCCGGCGTCGATCGCCTTCGACGCGGTCAAGGAGGGCATCGACGAGGGCGCGGACGTCGTCCTGATCGACACCGCGGGCCGACTGCACACCAAGACCGGCCTGATGGACGAGCTCGGGAAGGTCAAGCGGGTCGTCGAGAAGCACGCGCCGCTGGACGAGGTGCTGCTGGTGCTCGACGCCACCACCGGGCAGAACGGCCTGGTGCAGGCTCGGGTGTTCGCCGAGGTCGTGGACATCACCGGCATCGTGCTCACCAAGCTCGACGGCACGGCCAAGGGCGGCATCGTGGTCGCGGTCCAGCGGGAGCTGGGCGTGCCCGTCAAGCTGGTCGGCCTCGGCGAGGGCGCGGACGACCTGGCGCCGTTCGAGCCGGAGGCGTTCGTGGACGCGCTCATCGGCGAGTGAACCCCCAGGCGCTGAGTGCTGAGGCGCTGAGCGCCGCACGGAGCGACCCGCCCCAGGATCCACTGGGGCGGGTCGCTTCATGCTGTGAGACGGCTGGCGGGAGCCCGGCCGCGCGGTCGCGCGGATGTATGCCGGGACGGGGCGGACGTACGCCTAAACCGGAGGGTGCCGGTGGGACGCGTACGCCAACGCGCCCAGCAGCAGCCGCGCCTGCGGCGGCCGGGTCGCCGAGTCCAGCGCGGGCGCGCGCAGCCAGCGGACGGGGCCGAGGCCGCCGCGGTCCGACGGCGGGGCCGTGACGTACTCGCCCGCGCCGAGGCCGCGCAGGTCGAGCGCGGCGTCGTCCCAGCCCATCCGGTAGAGCAGCCTGGGCAGTTCGGCCGTGGCGCCGGGGGCGACGAAGAACTGGGCGCGCCCCTGCGGGGTCACCGCGACCGGACCGAGCGGCAGGCCCATGCGCTCCAGGCGGACCAGGGCGCGGCGTCCAGCGGCCTCGGAGACCTCCAGGACGTCGAACGCCCGGCCGGTCGGCAGCAGTACCGCCGCGCCGGGGAACTCCGCCCAGACCAGCGTGACTTCGTCGAGCGTGGCCCCGGCCCGGATCTCCGCGCCGCGGTCCAGCGGGTGGGCGCCCGGCGCCGTACAGCCTGGGTCGCCGCAGGAGCACACGCCGTCGGCGGCGCGCGCGCCCGGAACCGCGTCCCAGCCCCACAGGCCGGTGAACTCCGCCACCGCGGTGCACTCCAGGGTGCGCCCGCGGCGGCGTGCGCCGGGCCTGATCTCCCGCAGTGCGCGGCTGCCGCCGATCGTGAAGCCCATGCCCCCTCCAACGGGTCGAGCACGCCGGTGGTTACGAGCCGGAATGGAGCCATGACTCACGGTGTCAATCCCCTGTCCCTCTGGCGCGCCGGAGCGTGCTGGGTGGTGCGCTCGAACACGTGCGCCCTGGTCCGCTTCGTTCCGCCCGCCTGTGACCGTGCCGTGTCAAGTGAATCGTGAGACGCCGCTGCTGAGTTCATCCAAAGGGGTGGCGAATGGTGGCGTTTCCGGGAACCCCCTCGCCGGAGGGGTGATCGTAGGATTACTTTCGGTGTACGAGCCCTGGAGATATGCGGGCTCACGGGTATGCCGGAGGCAAGTCGTTTTCTTGTTCGACGAGTGACAAGCGGCGGACGGGGCACCACACGACACGGCATTCTGTTAGGACTTCGCGTATCAGCGCGCGGGTGGCTTCGCGGGCTTGAGGAATGGGGGTGTTCCAGTGGGCGGCACCGGCGACAGCGCGGGAAGCGCTGACAAGCGCCCCAACGAGCAGCTGACGTCGTGGTTCGTGCGCAGCGGCTGGTCCAAGGGCGAGCTGGCTCGCCAGGTGAACCGCAGAGCGCGCCAGATGGGCGCCAGCCACATCTCCACCGACACCTCGCGGGTACGCCGCTGGCTCGACGGCGAGCAGCCGCGGGAGCCGATCCCGCGGATCCTCTCCGAGCTGTTCTCGGAGCGGTTCGGCGCCGTCGTCGCCGTCGAGGACCTCGGGCTGCGCACCGTGCACCAGTCGCCCTCGCTCTCCGGCGTCGACCTGCCCTGGACCGCGCCCCAGACCGTGGAACTCATCAGCGAGTTCTCCCGCAGCGATCTGATGCTGGCGCGGCGCGGCTTCCTGGGGACCTCGCTGGGGCTCGCCGCGGGCCCCGGACTGATCGAGCCCATGCAGCGCTGGCTGGTACCCAGCCCGGTCGCGCACACCGCGGCTCAGGAGCCACGAGCCAAGGGGCGGCGCGGCGCGCGGCTCTCGGAACCCGAACTCGAACTCCTCGAAGCCACCACCGTCATGTTCCGCACCTGGGACGCCCAGTGCGGCGGCGGCCTGCGCCGCAAGGCCGTCGTCGGCCAGCTCCACGAAGTCACGGACCTGCTCCAGGAGTCACAGCCGGAGGCCACCGCCAAGCGCCTGTTCAAAATCGCGGCCGAACTGGCCGAGCTGGCCGGATGGATGAGTTACGACGTGGGCCTGCAGCCCACCGCGCAGAAGTACTTCGTCCTCGCCCTGCACGCCGCCAAAGAGGCCGGGGACAAGCCGCTCGGCTCGTACATCCTGTCCGGCATGAGCCGCCAGATGATCCATCTCGGACGCCCCGAGGACGCGCTGGAACTCGTCCACCTCGCGCAGTACGGCAGCCGGGACTGCGCCACCTCGCGCACCCAGGCGATGCTGTATGCGATGGAGGCGCGCGCGTACGCCAACATGGGCCAGCCCAGCAAGACCAAACGGGCCGTCCGGATGGCCGAGGACACCTTCGCCGACGCGGACGACGCCGCCGAACGGGAACCCGACTGGATCCGCTTCTTCTCCGAAGCCGAACTCAACGGCGAGAACTCCCACTCCTACCGCGACCTCGCCTATGTGGCGGGCCGCAGCCCCACCTACGCCTCGCTCGCCCGCCCCGTGATGGAACGCGCCGTCGAACTCTTCCGCGAGGACGGAGAACACCAGCGGTCATACGCGCTGAACCTGATCGGAATGGCCACCGTGCACCTGCTCCAGCGGGAACCCGAGCAGAGCACCGTCCTGGTCGGACAGGCCCTCGACATCGCCGGGAAGGTCCGCTCCGAGCGGGTCAACACCCGGCTGCGCAAGACCGCAGCCACCGCGCTGCGGGACTTCGGCGAGGTGGCCGAGGTCGCCGACCTCACCGACCGGCTCGCCGTACAGATGCCCGAGACCACCGAGATCGCCGAGGCGGTCTAGGACCGGCCCAGGCCCCAGACGACCGCCCGCGGCTCGCCGTCCCGAACAGCCCGACTCGGCTCCCCCGCCAAGTCACCGGACGGCCAGCCGCGGGCGGTCCCCCCTTTGCGCCTCAGCCGGCGCCGCTCTCGCGGGCGTGGTTGATCGCCGTGGGGGCTGCTCAATCGATGGCTGAGGTTTGGGAGGATATGCCCTGGGTGTCGTCCGCTGCGGGGTGTTCACGGTGACGTAACACGCGGGCCCCCTTCGTCACTGGCCCGAAACACCGAGGGGCATCGGCGGAAACGGCGCTGCGCCAGTCTCCTCAGCACAGTCGGCCCACCCCTCCAGGAGCATCCGCACGGGCCGTTCGCGATCACGAGGAGACCGGCCTTGAATGGCGCAGATACCGCATTCGTCCTGATCAGTGCCGCGCTCGTCATGCTGATGACGCCCGGCCTGGCCTTCTTCTACGGCGGCATGGTGCGGGTGAAGAGCGCCCTCAACATGCTCATGATGTCCTTCATCTCCCTCGGCATCGTCGGCATCCTGTGGGTGCTCTACGGATACTCGCTCGCCTTCGGCGACGACATCGGCGGCGGCCTGCTGGGCAACTTCGACCACATCGGCCTCAAGGGCATCGACGCCACGACGCTGACCGGCGGCGACGAGGGCATCCCGGTCCTCGCCTTCGCGCTCTTCCAGCTGATGTTCGCGATCATCACCCCGGCGCTGATGAGCGGCGCGCTCGCCGACCGGGTCAAGTTCACCGGCTGGGCGCTGTTCATCGCCCTGTGGGTGACGATCGTGTACTTCCCGGTCGCGCACTGGGTGTGGCAGTCCGACGGCTGGCTGTACAAGCTCGAAGTGATCGACTTCGCGGGCGGCACGGCGGTCCACATCAACGCCGGTGTCGGCGCGCTCGCCGCCGTCCTGGTCGTCGGCAAGCGGATCGGCTTCAAGAAGGACCCGATGCGCCCGCACAGCCTGCCGCTGGTGGTCCTGGGCACGGCCCTGCTCTGGTTCGGCTGGTTCGGCTTCAACGCGGGCTCCGAGCTGGCCGCCGACGGCGTCGCCGCCCTGATGGCCTTCAACACCCAGATCGCCACCGGCGCCGCGATGCTCGGCTGGCTGGTCTACGAGCGCATCCGGCATGGCGCGTTCACCACGCTGGGCGCCGCGTCCGGCGCGGTGGCCGGTCTGGTCGCGATCACCCCGTCCGGCGCCCACGTCAACGCCTTCGGCGCGATCCTGATCGGTCTCGTCGCCGGCGCCGTCTGCTCCTGGGCCGTCAGCCTCAAGTACAAGCTGGGCTATGACGACTCGCTCGACGTGGTCGGCGTGCACCTGGTCGGCGGCGTCATCGGCACCCTGCTCGTCGGCTTCCTCGCCATCGACGGCGTCGGCGGCGCCAGCCAGTTCGGCAAGCAGGCCGTCGGCGCTTTCTCGGTGATGGCGTACTCCTTCGTCGTCTCCTGGATCCTCGCCAAGATCGTCGACTCCACGATCGGCTTCCGGGCCTCCGAAGACGACGAGACCAGCGGTGTCGACCAGGCCTTCCACGCCGAGACGGCCTACGACTTCAGCGCCGTGGGCGGCAGCCCGACCGGCCGTACGGTACCCGCACCCAGCAATGACGAGAACACGGCGGCCGCGCCGCGGAACAAGAAGGTGGAAGCGTGAAGCTCATCACGGCAGTAGTGAAGCCGCACCGGCTCGACGAGATCAAGGAGGCCCTGGGGGCCTTCGGAGTCCAGGGCCTGACGGTGACCGAGGCCAGCGGCTACGGACGCCAGCGCGGACACACCGAGGTCTACCGCGGCGCCGAGTACACCGTGGACCTCGTGCCGAAGATCCGGATCGAGGTGCTGGTCGAGGACGATGACGCCGAACAGCTCATCGAGGTCGTGGTCAAGGCCGCCCGCACCGGAAAGATCGGCGACGGCAAGGTCTGGAGCGTCCCCGTCGAGACGGCCGTCAGGGTGCGCACCGGCGAACGCGGCCCCGACGCGCTCTGACCGACCCTCACCGCACGCGGACCGAACACGGATCGCACGCGGATCGCACGCGGATCGAACACGGATCGACGCAGACCGACGCAGATCGACAAGGAGCTGCTGGGTGACGAGCGTGGACGTACCCACCGGAACAGAAGATTCAGGCAGCCCGGAACCCAGCGGCTACGCGGCGGCCCGGCTGCGCCTCCTCCAGACGGAGGCGCGGTCCGGGCCGCCGCGCCGTACCGCCCTGGCCGAGCTCACCGACGCCTGGCTCACCCGGCTCTTCACGGCCGCCGCCGAGACACGGGGCATGGCACTCGTCGCCGTCGGCGGCTACGGACGCGGCGAGCTGTCACCGCGCAGCGACCTGGACCTGCTCCTGCTGCACGACGGCAGCGCGGACCCCGGCACGGTCGCCGCCGTCGCGGACCGCGTCTGGTACCCCGTCTGGGACCAGGGGCTCGCCCTGGACCACTCGGTACGCACCCCCGCCGAGGCGCGCAAGACCGCGAACGACGACCTCAAGGTGCAGCTCGGCCTCCTGGACGCCCGGCATCTCGCCGGAGACCTCGGCCTGACCGCGGGACTGCGCACCGCGGTACTCGCCGACTGGCGCAACCTCGCCCCCAGACGACTGCCCGCCCTGAAGGAACTCTGCGAGGAACGCGCCGCGCGCCAAGGCGAGCTGCAGTTCCTGCTCGAACCCGACCTCAAGGAGGCCGGCGGCGGACTGCGGGACGTCACCGCGCTACGGGCCGTCGCCGCGTCCTGGCTGGCCGACGCGCCGCGCGCCGGGCTCGCCGACGCGACCAGGCGGCTGCTCGACGTACGCGACGCCCTGCACCTGGCGACCGGGCGCGCCACCGACCGGCTCGCGCTCCAGGAACAGGACCAGGTCGCCGCCGACCTCGGCCTCCTGGACGCCGACGCGCTGTTGCGCCAGGTGTACGAGGTCGCCCGCACCGTGTCGTACGCGAGCGACGTCACCTGGCGTGAGGTCGGCCGGGTACTGCGCTCGCGCGCCGCCCGGCCGCGGCTGCGGAAACTCCTGGGCTCGGCCAAGGCGGCGCCCGAGCGGACCCCGCTGGCCGAAGGCGTCGTGGAGCAGGACGGCGAGGCGGTGCTGGCCCGCACCGCCCGGCCCGAGCGCGACCCGGTGCTGCCGCTGCGGGCCGCGGCCGCCGCCGCGCAGGCCGGTCT
>NZ_JBTVYK010000056.1:0-47108 GCF_054788135.1 Streptomyces sp. O3 | reverse complement strand
GGGCTCGCGGTGGCCGCCGCGGCGCTGGCGGCCACCGGGACCGGGGCGCTCGGTCCCGCGGGAGCCCAGGAGCGGGCCGCGCCCTCGCCGCAGGGCACCCGAGGACAGGCCGTCGAACTGGTGTCGGCGCCCGTGCGGATCGCGGACGCGGGCGCGGTACGTCTGCTGCGCCCAGGCGACCGGGTCGATGTCATCGCGACGGCGGAGGGCGCGGCCGCACGGGTGGTCGCGGCGCGGGCACGGGTCGTGGAGCTCCCCGAGACAGGCGGCGAGGAGCCCGCCGAGGCCTCTGCGGGCCAGTCGCTCCCTTCGGGCCCGTCAGTCCCTTCAGTCCCGTCGGCTCAGGGCGGCGCGTTAGTCGTCCTGTCCGTGCCACGGCCCACCGCGACGCGGCTGGCGGGCGCGGGGGCCACGACGCGGCTGGCGGTGACACTGTGCTGACCCTCACCCGCGTCCGTGGCCGTGGCCGTGGCCGTGGCCATGCTCATCGCCGTACATGTGTGCCGCCCCCTCACCTGTTCGTGTGTGCTGATTGGACGCTGCTCGGCCGCACCGGGCCTAATGGCACGGCCAACAGCAGATCCGAAGAAAGGCTCCGTGGTGAGCGAGCAGCAGAAGCCCAGCGTCCTGGACGGCTTCAAGGCATTTCTGACCCGTGGGAACGTGGTCGACCTAGCGGTCGCGGTGGTCATCGGTGCCGCGTTCACCAACATCGTGAACTCCGTGGTGAAGGGGGTCATCAACCCCATCGTCGGCGCCTTCGGCACGCAGGACCTCGACAACTACACCTCCTGCCTCAAGGGGCCGTGCAGGGTGGACGGGGAGTCGGGCGAGGTCGCGACCGGCATCCTGATCATGTGGGGCTCGGTCCTCAGCGCGACGCTGAGCTTCCTGATCACCGCCGCGGTCGTCTACTTCCTGATGGTGCTGCCCATGGCCAAGTACCTGGCCAAGGCGGAGGCGCGCCGGAAGGCCAAGGAGGGCGTGCACGAGACCATCGAGGTCACCGAGCTCGAGGTGCTCAAGGAGATCAGGGACAACCTGGTCGCCCAGCGCGGTGCCACGGCGGGCGCGGGTTCCGGCAACGGCACGGTCCCCGGTCAGAACGTCTAGCGCCGGTCAGGGTTTCCGAACCTCCGGAGGCACGCGGAGGTTCAGAGGTTCAGAGGTGGTGCGGCGGCTTCTCGTCGAGGAAGCGTGCCAGGTCGGCGGCGCTGTCGTCGCCCCCGGCGGCGGGCCGCTCGCCCCACCCGCGGTCCGTGTCGTCCGACGCCTGCTGGTCCAGCGGGTCGTCGAAGACCAGCGCGGGCTTCGGCTCGGCAGCCGTCTTGGCGTCATGCGGTGCGGGGTCGGGGGCGGTGCTCATATCCCCAGCGTACGTGTCCGCCGGGCGGGCGCGGCGGTGTCAGTCGCGGTGGTGGTCACGGTCTCGGTGGCCAACCGGCGTGATACGCATGGGCCATGGACTCGCCGAGCACCGACTCACTGGGCACTGACCACCCGCTGGGCACTGACTCGCTAACCGACGTGCGGGGGCTGCGGGTCGGGCACGCCACCCGCGACGGTGACGGGTGGCTGACCGGCACCACCGTCGTGCTCGCGCCGGAGGGCGGCGCTGTGGCGGCCGTCGACGTACGCGGCGGCGGGCCCGGCACCCGTGAGACCGATGCCCTGGACCCGCGCAACCTGGTCCAGCGCGTCGACGCCGTCGTGCTGACCGGCGGCAGCGCGTACGGACTGGACGCGGCGTCCGGGGTGATGGCGTGGCTGGAGGAGCAGGGGCGCGGCTTCCCGGTGGGCGGTCCCGGACAGGTGGTGCCGGTGGTACCCGCGGCCTGTGTCTTCGACCTCGGCAGGGGCGGTGACTGGCGGGCCCGCCCGGACGCGGCCCTGGGCCGGGAGGCCGCCGAGCGGGCGTCCGCGGAGGTCGCCCAGGGCAGCGTGGGCGCGGGCGCCGGGGCGGTCGCCGGTGGTCTGAAGGGCGGCGTCGGCACCGCCAGCGTCCGGCTGTCGTCGGGCCATACGGTGAGCGCCCTGGTGGTGGTCAACGCGATGGGCGCGGTGGCCGATCCGGCGACGGGGGTGCTGTACGGGCGTTACGGCGACGGCCGTGTCGCCTACCCCCCGGATGACCTGCACGCCCAGGCTCAGTCCCGCCTGGCGGCGGCCCGTGCCGAGACGGAACGCCGCTGGGCCAGGGCGGCGGGCGAGGCCGTGGGCGGCGAGGCGGCGGCGTTCGGCCAGGCGCCGTTGAACACCACCCTCGCCGTGGTCGCCACCGACGCCGACCTCACCCGCGCCCAGGCGCAGAAGCTCGCGGGAACGGCGCACGACGGGCTGGCGCGCGCCGTGCGGCCGGTCCATCTGCTGCACGACGGTGACACGGTCTTCACCCTGGCTACCGGCGAACGAGCGCTGCCCGAAGGGCAGCTGGCGGCCGTCACCGCCGTGAACGCGGTGCTGGCCGCGGGGGCGGACACGGTGACCCGCGCCATCGTGAAGGCCGTGGAGGCCGCCGAGACGGTGGACGCGCCGGGCGGCGTCTTCCCCGCGTACCGGAACCTGTACCGGGATCTGTACCGGAACCCGGACCAGGACGGCCACCAGGATTCCCGCCAGGGCTGACGCTGGCGGGAACCCCCCGGTCGTTCCCGTACGTTTTCCCGAATCCAGGGCACGATGTCCGACCCAGGCACTACGGTGAGCGGTCACAAGGTGACATGCAGCGACGCAGCGACACCAGGAGACCCCGTGAGCGTTCCGCACCAGCCACCCGAGGAGCGTATCCACACGCTCCTGGGACGCGCCCTGAACTCCTTCGAGCTGCCCGACGAGACGATACGGCGCCTCGACTCGGCACTCGCGTACGACAGTTCGCTGCATTCCGCGTACCACAGCGCGGGGCTGTACCACGAGATACACCGACACACCTTCCTGCTCGCCGACGGCGACGCCCTCACCCTCTGGGAGCTCGCCCATAACAACACCCCGGACCGCGGTCGGCAGCACGAGCTCTACGCGGAGGAGGAAGAGGCCCGAACGGCGGCCTCCCGGCTGCCGTTCAGCGGCGGCCCCGACCCGCTGGAAGACACCCCGCCCGCCTCGGACCCGCTCCCCCCGGAGATCGTTCGGCTCGTCGCCGAGTACGCGGCCCTACCGAAGCGCGCGTACGTCACCGAGGGCTCGGCCGACCACGCCAGGCGGCTGCTGCGCCGCGCGGAGAACGCCGACCGCCCCGACGAGCGCACCGCGCGCCTGGTGCGTACGGCGCTGGCCCACGAGATCACCCAGTCCTTCCGCGGCCCCTGCTGGGACGACGCGGCGGGCTTCGGCTTCGGCTTCGCGCTGTACGAGCACGTGTTCCTGCTGCACGACGGCCGCGAGCTCAGCCTCTGGGAGGCCGAGCACACCGCGACCCCGGACGGGCGGCACATGTGCGAGGTGTACCTGAGCGAGGAGGCCGCGCTCACGGCGATGCAACGCCGCTCGACCCAGCCCAGCTGACGCGCGACGGCCCCAGGCCCAGGATCTGTCCGGCGGATCAGGCCCTAGGGCCGGTCGGGGCCCAGTCGGCGGATCAGGGCGGTGAAGGCGTCTCGCTCGGCGGCGGTGAGTCGCACGCCGCCGACGGGGCGACGCTGCCGTGGGATGGCGACAAGCGGCTCGGGCTTGGGGCGACGCTTGGGCTCGTGACCGAACATACCGGCCAGTAGACAACACGCACCGACGCTTCCGACACCCCCCGTAAAAGGACTTTGATCCCGAAGTGACGCATCTCGCATGATTGCTGACGCAGCCGACGCATGCGCCAAAGGCCGAGGACCCCACCCGGTGCAGGGGGTGGGGTCCTCGGCGTCAGGCGGCGGCCGTCACGGGCTGCTCCCCCGCGGCCCGCGTGCCACCGGTGTCAGCCACGCCATCGGCCACGCCCTTCGGATCCGTCGCGCCCCGTGAAACCGCCGGGTCCGAGCCCGCGGGAGCGGACTTCCGCGCGCCCTTGAGCAGAATGACCAGCGCGGCCGAGACACCGACTCCCGCGGCGACCGCCACCAGGTACAGCAGCGGCTGTCCGATCAGCGGGACCACGAAGACACCGCCGTGCGGAGCCCGCAGCGTCGCTCCGAAGCCCATCGACAGGGCGCCGGTGACCGCGCCGCCCGCCATCGAGGCGGGAATGACCCGCAGCGGGTCGGCCGCGGCGAACGGGATCGCGCCCTCGGTGATGAAGGACGCGCCCAGCACCCAGGCCGCCTTGCCGTTCTCCCGCTCCGCCTTGGTGAAGAGCTTCCCGCGCACGGTCGTGGCCAGGGCCATCGCCAGCGGCGGGACCATGCCCGCGCCCATCACCGCGGCCATCACCTTGAGGTTGCCGTCCGTGGCGTTCGCGCCGAGCCCGCCGATGGCGAAGGTGTACGCGACCTTGTTCAGCGGGCCGCCGAGGTCGAAGCACATCATCAGGCCGAGGATCACCCCGAGGATGATCGCGTTGGCCCCGTTCAGCCCCTCAAGCCAGTCGGTCAGCGCACCCTGCAGCGAGGCGATCGGCTTGCCGACCACCAGGAACATCAGGAAGCCGACCACGATCGACGAGAGCAGCGGAATGACGACCACCGGCATGATGCCGCGCAACACCGCGGGAATGCGCAGCCGCTGAATCCCCATCACCGTCGCACCGGCGATCAGACCCGCGGCCAGACCGCCGAGGAACCCGGCGTTGATGGTCACGGCCACCGCGCCGCCGACGAAGCCGGGCACAAGCCCCGGCCGGTCCGCCATTCCGTACGCGATGTAACCGGCCAGGACCGGCACCAGGAAGCTGAACGCCAGCCCGCCGACCTGGAAGAACAGCGCGGCCCAGCTGTCGACCTGGCCCCAGGCGAAGTGCTCGGCGACCGAGGGCGCCTCGTTGATCTCGTAGCCGCCGATCGCGAAGCCGAGGGCGATCAGCAGGCCGCCCGCCGCGACGAACGGCACCATGTAACTCACGCCGGACATCAGCCACTTGCGCAGCTTGGCGCCGTACCCGTCGCCGCTCTCACCGGCCGCCTCGACCGGGGACGGCTTGCCCGCGGCGGTGGTCTCGCCGCGCTCGGCCTTGCCGCGCACCTCGGCGATCAGCTCGGCCGGGCGGTTGATGCCCGCCTTGACGCCGACGTCGACGGTGGGCTTCCCGGCGAAGCGTTCCTTGTCCCGTACGGGGACGTCGTGCGCGAGGATCACGGCGTCGGCGGCGGCGATCACGGCCGGGTCGAGCCGGGTGAACCCGGCGGAGCCCTGCGTCTCCACGGCCACCTCGACCCCGGCGTCCTGCCCGGCGCTCTCCAGCGACTCGGCGGCCATGTAGGTGTGCGCGATGCCGGTGGGGCAGGAAGTGACGGCGACGATACGGAACGGTCCGGCGAGCCCGCCGGACTCGGCAGGCTCGCCAGAACCGGCAGGGCCCCCGGCCCTGACTCCGGCTCCGGCCCCGGCTCCGGCCCCAACCCCGGCCTCACCTTCGGTCCTCGCGCCCTCGGCCTCCGCGCCTCCTGCTCCCGCGCCCCCTGTCTCCGCTGCCTCCGCGTCCTCGTCGCCGCGGATCAGCGCCGCGGTCCGCGCCGCGTCGTCCGCCGCGCGCAGCGCCGAGGTGAAGTCCGCGTCCATCAGACGGCGGGCCAGTGAGGAGAGGATCGTCAGGTGGGCGTCGTCCGCGCCCGCCGGAGCGGCGATCAGGAAGATCAAGTCGGCCGGTCCGTCCGGCGCTCCGAAGTCGATGCCCCGAGCGCTGCGCCCGAAGGCCAGCGTGGGCTCGGCGACATGCGCGCTGCGGCAGTGCGGGATGCCGATGCCGCCGTCGAGGCCGGTCGGCATCTGGGCCTCACGGGCGGCGACGTCGGCGAGGAAGCCGTCCAGATCGGTCACCCGGCCCTGGGCTGCCATCCGTTCGGCGAGCGAACGGGCCGCCGCTTCCTTGGTGTCGGCGGACAGGTCGAGGTCGACCAGTTCCGCGGTGATCATCTCGCTCATCGCGGGCTCCTTCGCTCACATGCGCAGATAACGGGGACAGGGGCGGAGATAGAGACAGGGGCCGGGATAGGGACAGAGGCGGGACCGGGGGCGGGGATACGGGTCATGCCACGGGCTCCGCGAGGACGCGGTCCAAGGGGACGTCGGCCGCCACGGTGACGGCCGCCGGGTCGAGGTCGGCGGGCGTGGGCATCGCGCTGCCGGGCAGCTGGACCGCCGCGGCGCCGTGCGCCACGGCCGACGCGAGCGCGTCAGGCCCCGCGCCACCGGCCACCAGGAACCCGGCCAGCGAGGCGTCGCCCGCGCCGACGTTGCTGCGTACGACGTCGACGGGGGCGCTGGCGAAGTGCGCGCCCGTCGCGTCGACCAGCAGCTGCCCGTCGGCGCCGAGGCTCGCGAGTACCGCGTGGGCGCCCGCGTCACGCAGCTCCGCGGCGGCCTTGACGGCATCGCCGACGGTGGTGAGCGGGCGGCCGACGGCCTCCGCGAGCTCCTCCGCGTTCGGCTTGACGACGTCGGGGCGCTCGGCGAGCGCGGCGAGCAGCGAGGGTCCCGAGGTGTCCAGGGCGATCCGTGCCCCGGCCGCGTGGGCGCGGCGCACCAGTTCCGCGTACCAGGAGGGTGCGAGGCCGCGCGGCAGGCTGCCGCAGCAGGCGATCCAGTCGGCTCCGCCCTGCTGGGCCGCTCGTTCGCGTACCACGGTGAGCAGCAGCTCGGCCTCGGCCGCGGTGAGTTCCGGGCCCGCGGCGTTGATCTTCGTGAGGGTGCCGTCGGGTTCGGCGACCGCGATGTTGGAGCGGGTCTGTCCGATGACGGGCACCGGGGCGACCTCGATGCCCTGCTCGGCGAGCAGTTGGGCGACCAGCTCGCCGGGGGCACCGCCGAGCGGCAGCACGGCCAGGGTCCGCTGTCCGGTCGCGGCGACCGCCCGCGAGACGTTGACCCCCTTGCCGCCCGGATCCATCCGGTCGCCGGTGGCCCGGTTGACCTCGCCGCGGTCCAGCGCGGGCACCTCGTAGGTGCGGTCGAGGGACGGGTTCGGGGTGACGGTGAGGATCATGCGCGTGCTGCTTTCGGTTCGGTGCGCGGGCGCTGACGGGGGTTCACGGGGGCGGCCGGGGGTTCACGGGGGCGGCTGGGGGTTCACGGGGGCGGCTGGGGGTTCACGGGGGCGGCTGGGGGCTGACAGGGGTTCATACGCGGACCACCTCGGTGCCGCCGCGCTCGATCTCGGCGGCGTCGGCGGGGCCGAGTCCGGTGTCGGTGATCAGCAGGTCCACATCGCCGAGGTCGCCGAAGCGCGCGAAGTGCTCCTGGCCGTGCTTGCCGGAGTCGGCGAGCAGCACGACCCGGCGCGCGGCGGCGACGGCCGCGCGCTTGACGGCGGCCTCCGCGAGGTCGGGGGTGGTCAGCCCGCTGTCGGCCGAGAAGCCGTTCGTGGCGAGGAAGACGACATCGGCACGGAGCTCGGCATAGGCGCGCAGCGCCCAGGCGTCGACGGCCGCGCGCGTACGGTGTCTGACCCGGCCGCCGACCAGGTGCAGCTGGACGCCGGGGTGGTCGGCGAGCCGGGACGCGACCGGCAGGGCGTGGGTGACGACTGTGAGTCCCGAGTCGAGCGGGAGCTCGGCGGCCAGCCGGGCCACCGTCGTACCGGCGTCGAGGATGACGCTGCCCTCGGACGGGAGCTCGGCGAGCGCGGCGCGCGCGATGCGGTCCTTCTGGTCGGCGGCGGTGGACTCGCGCTCGGCGAGGTCGGGCTCGAAGTCGAGCCGCCCGGCCGGGATGGCGCCGCCGTGTACGCGGCGGACGAGTCCGGCGCGGTCCAGCGCCTTCAGGTCGCGCCGGATGGTCTCGGCGGTGACCTGGAACTCCTCCGCCAGGGACAGCACGTCGACCCGGCCGCCGTCGCGGGCGAGGCGGAGGATCTCCTGCTGTCGCTCCGGTGCGTACATGTCTGTTTGCCTCTGCTTTCATGCCCGAACCTGCGGTTCCCGCCTCAGGTTACGCCCGCGTTCTCGCGAAGTAAACAGATCCGGGCAGAGTTCGGGCACAAACAGACAGCAGCGGCGGCGAACGGCGGTGCGGGCTCAGGCCGTGGCCCGCCCGAGCCGCGCCCCCAGACCCCGCACATGCGCGACCAGTTCCGCCGCCCCGTGCACCGTGAACTCCACATCCGCCAGGGCGAGCCGCAGCGCCACCCACTCGACGGAGTCGGTGACCGTGGCACGCAGTCGGCACCCCGAGCCCTCCGGCTCCGGCGTGCCGAGCCGTGGCGAGAGCCGCGCCGCGACGGCGGAGGCGGGCGCGGCGAAGGACACGTCGATGTCCAGCTCCGGCGCTCGCCGCCACACGGTCCGCCGCATGAACTCCGCCGCGTCCCCCGTGGGAACCTCCCGCGGCGCGAACCGCGCCCCGGTGGCGAACGGCTCCGTCACGCGGTCGACGCGGAACGTCCGCCAGTCCTCGCGCGTCATGTCGTACGCGACGAGGTACCACCGCCGCCCGGTGGACACCAGCCGGTACGGCTCGACCAGGCGGCGTGTCTCGGCCCCGTCCCCCGCGCGGTAGTGGAAGCGCAGCTTCTCCTGCCCGCTGGCCGCGGAGGCCAGCACCGTCAGCGTCTCCGGTGCGACTCTCGCCCCGTCCCCGCTGACCAGCGGCGCCGTGGCCGCCTGCAGGGTCTGCACCCGGTGCCGCAGCCGCGACGGCAGCACCTGCTCCAGCTTCGCGAGGGCGCGTACGGAGGCCTCCTCCAGGCCCTCGACCGCGTGCCCCGCCCCGGCCCGCAGGCCGACCGCGATCGCCACCGCCTCCTCGTCGTCGAGTACGAGCGGCGGCATGGCCTTGCCCGCGACCAGCCGGTAGCCGCCCTCGGCGCCCAGGGTGGCCTGCACCGGGTAGCCGAGTTCCCGCAGCCGGTCGACATCGCGGCGGACCGTGCGGCGCGAGACGTTCAGCCGCTCGGCGAGTTCGCCGCCGGGCCACTCGCGCGGGGTCTGGAGGAGGGAGAGGAGTTGGAGCAGCCGTCCCGGAGTGTCCGTTCCTGATCCTGTCGTCGTCATGGAAAACATGATGCGCGCGAATGAGGACACAACCTGACCTATATAGCTCCTAGCTTTGTCGTATGACCTCACAGAGCACCGCAGAACCCGTGCCCGCTCCCGCGGCACCCACAGCGGACCGGCGCCGCTGGTTCGCCCTGGCGATCGTGATGACCGCGGCCTTCATGGACCTGGTCGACGTCACGATCGTCAACATCGCCCTCCCGACGATCCGGCAGAACGAAGGCGCGTCGGACAGCCAGCTGCAGTGGATCACCGCGGGCTACGCGCTCGCGTTCGCGGCCGGACTGATCACCGGCGGACGCCTTGGCGACATCTACGGCCGCAAGCGGCTGTTCCTCACCGGCATCGCGGGCTTCACGCTCGCCTCCGCGCTCTGCGGGTTCGCGGCGAACCCGGAGATGCTGGTCGCGTCCCGGCTGCTTCAGGGCGGCATGGCGGCGCTGATGGTGCCGCAGGTGCTGTCGATCGTGCACGCCACCTTCCCGGCCCATGAGCGCGGCAAGGTCTTCGGCATGTTCGGCGCGGTCGTCGGTCTCGGCGCGGTCTCCGGGCCGCTGCTCGGCGCGCTGCTCACCCAGTGGAACCTGTTCGGCCTCGAATGGCGCCCGATCTTCCTCATCAACCTGCCGGTGGGCATCGCCGGGCTGCTGCTCGGCAGCCGGTTCATCACCGAGTCCAAGGCCCCGAAGGCGCTCCGGCTCGACCTGGTCGGCGTCGCCCTGGTGACGGTCGCGCTGCTGATGCTGCTCTACCCGCTCACCGAGGGGCGCGCGCTGGGCTGGCCGCTGTGGGGGTACGTGTCGATGGGCGGCGCACTCGTGGTCTTCGCGGTCCTGGCGGCGTACGAGCGGAAGAAGACCCGGCGTGACGGGTCGCCGCTGATCGAGCTGTCGCTGTTCCGGGTCAAGAGCTTCGCGGCCGGGATCGCGGTGCAGCTCGGCTTCGGGATCGTCTGCGGCATCTTCTTCCTGGTCTGGACGCTGTATATGCAGATCGGGCTCGGCTGGAGCGTGCTGCGGGCCGGGCTGACCGGCGTCCCGTTCTCGATCGCGGTGTCGCTCGCCGCGGGCGTCTCCGTGGAGAAGCTGGTGCCCCGCTTCGGGCGCAAGGTGCTCCAGGCGGGCGCGCTGACCATGGCCGCCGGGCTGCTGCTGTACTTCTGGGCGGCCGGGCGCTACGGCATGGAGATCAGCTCCTGGCAGATGGCGACGCCGCTGGTGGTGATGGGCCTGGGGATGGGCCTGATCGTGGCCCCGCTGACCGACGCGGTGCTGTCCGACGTGCCCAAGGAGCACTCGGGCTCCGCGTCCGGCCTGATCAACACCACGCTGCAGATGGGCAACGCGCTGGGGCTCGGCCTGGTGTCGGTGGTCTTCTTCCGGGTGATCGACGGGGCGACGCCCGGCGCGACGGGCCTGGGCCCGGTGTTCGTGGACGCGTTCCAGAACGCGCTGGGCTGGGTCGCCGTAGTGCTCGGCGCGATCTTCCTGCTGATGTTCGCGTTCCCGGCCCGCCCGAAGCAGCACGTCGAGGGCGCGGAGCCCACCGCCTCCGAGGGCGCGGACGCGAAGCCCACCGCCGCGCAGCCCTCCGCCTCCGAGGCCCCCGACGCGAAGGCCCCCGCGACGCCCGCCGATCCCGCCGAGCCCTTGGTCCCCGCGCCCTGAGCTTCCCCCGGCCTCAGCCGCCCCACTCCGTGCCCGGACCGCTCCAGACTGACGCTTCTGGAGCGGTCCGGGCATGGCGGCATCGCCGCCCGCCGAGCTGTGACCAGCCGGGCCGGTGCGTCAGAAAGTGGGGGTGTCCGGTGCGGTGTAGCAGCGGATGGCCCTGATGGAGGACTTGTCGCGGCCCTTGAAGCGCCATTCCTTCGTGACGGTCGCCGTCAGGGGGCCCCGCTCGCCGGGGCCGTCACGGCGCGCGGCCAGCGACGCCCCGTCCTCCGTGATCTTCTCTCCGGTTTTCAGGTCGGTGACCTCGATGCGCGCGGTGTTGTCGCCTCCGGCCACGACCACCCCGCTGTCCCAGGCCACACACGTCCCATAGCCGTTGTCACGCTTGTCGTCGTGGTCCGCCAGTTCGGGGTACTGGAGGTAGTCCAGGTACCGGAGTTCATCGACGCCTACGAGAGCCAGGGCCTCCAGGGACCATCTGGTCATCGTGGTCATCTCGATTCGGACGAGTTCCTGGCGCTGGTCCCTGCCGGGGAGTTTGCCGTTCCACAGCTGTTCCCAGGACACCGCGGCGATGGGGTCGCCGGCGTCTTCGTCAAACCGGTCGAGGCGCATGTTCTTGCGGGCTTGGTGGACGGCCCCTCGCTGGCACAGCAACGATCGGGCCAGGGTACGGATCTGGGGAGCGTCAAGCGGCTCGGACTCGGTGCTTTTGACATGGATCGCGTGAGGGTCACCGCTGCGCACCACGTAGAACGCCTCACGGGAGTGCTTCGACGCGGGGTTCGTGGTCCCTCGCAGCAGCAGGCCGGAATGGTCACATGCCCCGATGCTCTGGCCTTGCGTCCCGATCCGAGAAGTGAAGCTTGGGTCGTAGGTCCGCAGGGGCTCGGTGACCCCGTCCTTGACGGTGACCGGCCGCCAGGCGTAGCTCTCTCCGTCGAAACCCGCGACGCTCACCTTCGGCAGGCTCGCGGGCAGGAGGAGCCGCAGGTCCTTCCGTGGGCGACTGCCCGTCCCGCGCCCGGATGGGTTGAGTACCAGAGGTGCGGACTTCGTCGCATAACCCGTGTAGGTGGAGAGTTCTCGCACCTTGCCGCTGCTCTCTCCACCCCGGTCTTCGTAGCGGAAGAGCACTCCCCGACCGGAAATCTCGCCTCTGAGGAGCACGGTGGGCCTCTCGTCCGCCACGGTCCCGGCGAAGAGGACTTCGGGTTTGCCGCGCGGCCTCAGCGTGTTGGAACGGGCTCTCGCATCGAAATCCTTGGCGGCCCCGCTGCGGGCGAGGAAGGCTCGCGTCGCGGCCCGCAGCAGCTCCTTGTCGTCCTTGAGGTCACCGCGGGTGGGCCAGGGGTCCCCCTTGGCTTCGGACACCATGGCCGGGTCGGTGTCCTCGAACGCGAGCCGATGCCCCTGCAGGGCCTCGCTGATCCCCCAGCCGCCCAGCATCCCGACGCCCAGACAGAGAGTCACCGCCGTCGCTACCGCGCTGCGCTGGCGCCGAGCCAGTGCGGCACGTATACCCCGTATACCAGCAACGCCCATCCTGCTGCTCCCCCCTGTGACCCGCGCAAAACGGCCAGCATAGCCAGTCCGTGATCGGGCGTGCCGGACAGTGTCGATCACGATGTCCCTCGACCGGCCGCCGGTGAGGGAGCGGGCGCAGGCGGTGTGGGCCAAGCGTGGCGCCGGAAGCACTGTGGGCGACGGCGGTGGCGGGCGTCCGCCGGGGCGGCGGGTTACGCCGCCGCGTCGAACCCCGTGTCGCGGGCCAGCTTCTTCAGTTCCAGCAGGGCGTGCTTCTCGATCTGGCGGATGCGCTCACGGGTGAGGCCGTGCTCCTTGCCGACCTCGGTGAGCGTCCGCTCCCGGCCGTCCATGATGCCGTACCGCATCTTGATGATGGACGCCGTACGGTGGTCGAGCCTGCCGAGCAGGTCCTCCAGCTCCTCGCTGCGCAGCAGCGTCAGCACGGACTGCTCGGGCGAGATCGCCGAGGTGTCCTCCAGCAGGTCGCCGAACTGGGTGTCGCCGTCGTCGTCCACCGACATGTTCAGCGAGACCGGGTCACGCGCCCAGTCCAGGACGTCCCCGACCCGCTCCGGGGTGGTCGACAGCTCCGCCGCTATCTCGGTGTGCTCCGGGTCGCGTCCGTGCTCGCGGTTGAACTCGCGCTGGATGCGGCGGATCCGGCCGAGCTCCTCCACCAGGTGGACGGGGAGCCGGATGGTCCGGGACTGGTCGGCTATCGAGCGGGTGATCGCCTGGCGGATCCACCAGGTCGCGTACGTCGAGAACTTGAACCCCTTGCGGTAGTCGAACTTCTCGACCGCGCGCACCAGGCCCGCGTTCCCCTCCTGGATCAGGTCGAGCAGCGGCAGGCCGCTGCGCGGGTAGCGCCGGGCGACCGCGACGACCAGGCGCAGATTGGAGCGGATGAAGACGTCCTTGGCGCGGTCGCTGTCGGCGACCAGCGCCGCCAGCTCCTCGCGGGTCGCCCCGTCGGCGGCGGCGCCCGGCTCCTCCACCGTGCCGTCCAGGATCTTGCTCGCGTACACCCCTGCCTCGATGACCTGGGAAAGCTCGACCTCCTTGGCGGCGTCGAGCAGCGGTGTGCGGGCGATCTCGTCCAGATACATGCCGACCAGGTCGCGGTCGGCGATCTCGCCGCCACCGGCGCGAACACTGCTTGCCGCACCGGTCTCGCCGGTGGCGGCGGCGGACTTACGGCGGGCGACGGCACGGGTTGCCATGCGTGCTCCCTTGTCATCAGAGGATCAGCTGTGGGCAAAGGCACACCCTGCCGGGTGCCCTGCGTCCGATGGAAACAACGACTGGAATCCGGACAGAATTCCCAAGCCGTCCGACAATTTTCGCGATCATGCAGTACCCTGCGTCTCCACTCCGGGAGGGAAGATGCCGCAGATACCTACAGAGGTGCAGGTCAGGCCGGGAAGCGAGGGTGACCTCGCGCCCCTCACCGACATCTACAACCACTACGTGCGTGAGACGGCCATCACCTTCGACACGGACCCGTTCGCGCCGCACGAGCGGCTGCCGTGGCTGCGCTCTCACCCTGAAGACGGCCCGCACCGTCTCCTGGTTGCCCAGGACGTCCCGAGTTCCCGCGTCCTGGGGTACGCGACCAGCAGCGCGTTCCGGCCGAAGCCCGCGTACGCGACGTCCGTGGAGGCCAGTGTCTACCTGGCCCCGGACGTCGGCGGGCGCGGCATCGGCAGCCTGCTCTACAAGGCGCTTTTCGAGGTCCTGGCGGGCGAGGACCTGCACCGCGTGTACGCGGGCGTCGCGCTGCCCAATGAGGCCTCGGTGCGGCTGCACGAGCGCTTCGGCTTCAGCCATGTCGGCACGTACCGCGAGGTGGGCCGCAAGTTCGGCCGCTACTGGGACGTGGCCTGGTACGAGAAGCCCCTCGACGGCGCGCGGGTAGCGGGCTGAAACGGTCCTGCCTCACCCCTCTGGGTGAACCGAACGCAGATCCGGCCCCGCCCGCTCACGCGGGCTCCCTACGGTGCCGTTGCCGCTTGTGCCGCAAGCGCGCCCGCGCCCACACTTGAGGAGGAGGTGCACGCCATGACCGCTCTCGCCCGCGAGGCACCCGCGCCCGAGGCGCCGACAACGCCCGAGGCGCCCGGAGCCGGGCCCGCGACGTCAGGTCCCGATCTGGACGAGGCCCTGTGGCAGGCATGGAAGACCTTGAAACTCCCGGAGGGCTTCCGCGCCGAGATCATCGAGGGGTTCATCGAGGTGTCGCCTACGGGTCGCTACTCACACGGCAAGGTCGCTAATCGCCTGCGGGACAAACTGGTGATGTTCCTCAGCGACAGCCCTTACGCCGCGCGCCAGGACATGAACGTCGTCCACGACCGCAAGGTCATGATCCCCGATGTCTTCATCGCCCCCGAAGACGACGAGGAGCACATCACGGAAGACGGCCTCGGCATCAAGGCCACCGCGGTGCCTCTGGTCGTGGAGGTCGTCTCCCCCGGACACGACAGCACCCAGCGCGACCGCGTCCGCAAGCGCCGCGCCTACGCCCGCGCGGGCATCCCCGTGTACGTCCTGATCGACGACCACGACAACCACGGAACCGTCACCGTCCTGACCGACCCCAGGCCGGGCGAGGCCGTCTACGCCTCCGAGACCCGCGTCCCGTACGGCACCGACGTGACCATCCCGGAAGGACCGGCCAAGGGGTTCGCCCTCACCGAGGCCATCACTGGTCGGCACCACGCGGACGGTGACCCGACGACCCCCCAGGGTGATTGAAGTCTCAAGCAGCAGTCGTACCGTGGAACCATGACGACCGACCGCGAGAAACCGGAGCCGCGCTGGCTCGACGACGAGGAGCAGCGCACCTGGCAGGCGTATCTGCACGCGACCATGCTGCTCGACGACCATCTGGACCGGCAGCTGCAACGCGACGCCAAGATGCCGCACGTGTACTACGGGCTGCTGGTCCAGCTCTCGGCGGCCCCGCGCCGCCGGATGCGGATGACCGAGCTGGCCAAGCGCGCCAAGATCACCCGGTCCCGGCTCTCGCACGCGATCGCCCGCCTGGAGAAGCAGGGCTGGGTGCGCCGCGAGGACTGCCCGTCGGACAAGCGCGGCCAGAACGCGCTGCTGACCGACGCCGGGTACGAGGTGCTGAAGCAGGCGGCGCCGGGTCATGTGGCCGCCGTACGGCACGCCCTGTTCGACCGGCTGAGCCCGGAGCAGCAGAAGTCCCTCGGCGAGATCATGACGATCATCGCCGAGGGACTCCAGCCCAAGGAGGCGGGCGCGGATCTGCCCTGGCTCCGCTAGGCCCTGTCTTCAAACTCCCGTCTGCCTCGCGACGCCATGCACGCACTCTCGCCGCACCGGGCGCAGACCCAAGTACGTCCAGTACGAGGGCCCGCACCCGGCACGCCGAGAGCACGCACCTGACGCCGCGAGGCCGCCCTTCGGGCGACGACGGGAGTTTGAAGACAGGGCCTAGGGCAGATCCGCAGAGTGGTTGGCGCGCGGGCGGTTCAGTACGCGAGAGCGCCTGAGCCTTGGTACGCGCGTCTCAGTGTGCGACGACGGGAACCTCCAGCTCACGGTCGACGCCGTCGCCCGCGCCGCCTTGGGACGCGCCCGGAGCGCCGCCCTGGACCCGCGTGTTGACCAGCGCCGCCGCGATGCCCGCGGCGATCACCAGGATGCCGACCGCCCACCAGATCGCGCTGCTGTAGCCGTGCACCATGGCCTGCGCCTCAAGCAGCCGCGGGTCGGCCGCCCCCGCCGCGTGGTCCGCGACGTAGGCGGTCGTGGCGCTGGCGGCGATGGTGTTCAGCAGGGCCGTGCCGATCGCGCCGCCGACCTGCTGCGAGGTGTTGACCATCGCGGAGGCGACGCCGGAGTCACGCGGCTCGACGCCGTGCGTGGCCAGCGACATGGCCGGCATGAACGCCGTGCCCATGCCGAGGCCGAGCAGCAGCTGCGCGGGCAGGATGACACCGGCGTACGAGGTGCCGATGGACAGCTGCGTCAGCAGCAGCATGCCCACGGCCGCGACCAGGAAGCCGGGGCCCATCAGCAGCCGCGGCGGAACGCGGGTCATCAGCCGGGCGCCGATCTGGGTGGAGCCCGTGATCATGCCCGCGATCATCGGCAGGAAGGCGAAGCCGGTCTTCACCGGCGAGTAGCCCTTCACGATCTGGAGGTAGTACGTGAGGAACAGGAACAGGCCGAACATCGCGATGACGGCGAGCCCCAGCGAGAGGTAGACCCCGCCGCGGTTGCGGTCGGCCAGCACGCGCAGCGGCAGCAGCGGCGCCGTGACCCGCGACTCGACGACGATGAACGCGGCCAGCAGCACGACCGACGCGACGAACATCGCGAGGGTCACGCCGTCCGACCAGCCGTCGGACTCGGCGCGCGTGAAGCCGTACACCAGCGCGACCAGACCCAGCGTCGAGAGCACCACGCCCGGAATGTCGAGCGCGGAGCGGTTGCGCGACCCGGCGGGTTCCCGGATCACCAGGTACGCGCCGGCCGCGGCGATGATCGCGAACGGAATGTTGACGAAGAACGTCCAGCGCCAGTTCAGGTACTCGGTGAGGAAGCCGCCGAGGATCAGGCCCACGGCGCCGCCGCCACCGGCGATCGCGCCGTAGATGCCGAACGCCTTGGCGCGCTCGTGAGCCTCGGTGAACATCACCGCGAGCAGCGAGAGCGCGGCGGGCGCGAGCAGCGCGCCGAACACGCCCTGGAGGGCGCGGGCCCCGAGCATCATGGCCTCGCCGGTGGCCGCGCCGCCGAGCGCGGAGGCCGCGGCGAAGCCGATCAGGCCGGTGACGAAGGTGCGCTTGCGGCCCCACAGGTCAGCGATCCGGCCGCCGAACAGCAGCAGACCGCCGAAGGCCAGGGCGTAGGCGGTGATGACCCACTGTTTGTTGCCCTCGGATATGCCCAGGTCCTGCTGGGCGGAGGGCAGTGCGATGTTCACGATGGTCGCGTCGAGCACGACCATCAGCTGGGCCAGGGCGATGAAGACGAGCGCTCGCCAGCGCCTGGGATCGGGAAGGGCCGTTTCCGGCATGGGGGTACCCACCTCGGGACTCCTTGGTACGTAAAGCGACGGTGCGTCACGCGGCTTGGTGCGTAAAGCGATGCTGGAGCGTGGCTCGAGCGGCGGTGCGGTGCCTACTCTGCAAGCTCAAGCCCACTTGAGGTCAAATGTTTTATGTCCGGATATCACTGGTGACGCCGGAGATCCTCCAATGTGGCGGCGCTGCCGGGCAGTTCGGAGCGGGCGGGCGTGCGCAGGCCGTCCAGGAACAGCTGCAGATGACGGTGCGCGAATCGGTCGACGTCCAGACAGGCGGTGCCGGGCAGCGGCCTGGTGAGCTGGGAGAGCGCGACCATCAGATCCCCGACGGCCACGTCGTCCCGCAACTGCCCGCTCGCGCGCGCCCGTTCCATGACCTCGCCGACGAGCGGTTCGAGCCGCTGGCGGGCGGCCAGCAGCTCCGGATCGTCCCGGTCCGCGAAGGTGTCCGACAGCATGGGGCACAGCGCCCCGACGCGCTCGTCGGCCGCCGCGTGCACGAAGTCGCACAGCCCCTGGAAGGCGTCCGGCTCCTCGGCGATGGACCGCTCGGCCACGGCCGCGACGCGGTCCATCACCGAGCACACCACGGCGCGCACCAGCGCGCCGCGGTCGGGGAAGTGCCGGTAGACCGTGGCGTTGCCGACTCCCGCGCGGCGCGCGACCTCGTCCAGCGGGACCTGGGCCCCGAACTCGACGAACATCTCGCGCGCCGCGGCGACGATCCGCTCCCGGTTGCGCAGGGCGTCGGCCCGCGGCCGCGGCACGCGGCGCTTGGGGGCGGCGTCGCGCTGTTCGGTGGCGGTGCGCACGGCGGTCTCCTTCATCGGCCACGGGCGAGGCGATCACAGACGGGGCGATCACAGACTGGACAACCACAGACGGGGAATCTCTCCCCGTTTCGTTCAGACACCTGATAAACGGGGAGAGGATCCCCACTTGTTTCCCAGTCGAGTGTGACTTGAGCCATATTCAAGGCCGCGCCTCCGGATACCCACATTCGGCCGCACCCAGCGAGCACTCCGACACGCCCGGCCGCAGGGTGACGAACAAGGGCGCAGCCGGATCACCGAACGGCTGCCGCGGACCGGAAGGCCATCGCATGCAGGTGACCCGCCGCTGGATACGCAGGCCCCGCCGCAGCGCGATACTCGCCGCGACCGCGGCACTGACCCTCACCCTCAGCTCATCGGCGAGCACCGGACGGCTGCCGCCCGACCCGCAGGCGGCCGGAGCCGGATCGACGGCGGGCGTCCGGCCGACGGCACTCGGCCCCTGCATGATCAGCGGCACGCTGGGCGTGCAGATGTCGGAAGGCATCCCCACGGCCCCCGGATACGCGCCGTCCACCGGCACCGTCCGGGCCCTCACTCTCATGATCGACTTTCCGGACGCGCCCGGCGAAGGGTCCGCGCTCGACCGGCACGCGGAGTTCTTCCCGCAGACCCGCGACTGGTTCCGCACCAGCTCGTACGGGCGGCTCGACTACCGCTCCGACACGCCCCTCAAACAGTGGCTGCGGATGCCGACGGCGTTCGCCGACTACGGCATAGAGCGCGGCGCGCCCTTCGACCCCGGCTACCGCCAGCTGATCGAGGACATCGTGCGCGCCGCCGACCCCGACGTGGACTTCAGCACGTACGACCTGGTCAACGTCCTGGTCACGCCGAACGCCGGACCCTCGGCCCTGGACACGGTGCTGTCCGTGACCTTCGCCGGGAACCACGAGGCGCCCGTCGCCGACGGGGTGCCGATCTCCAACGCCTCATTCGTCTACAGCCGCCAGGACGACGGCTCCGGCTCGTACGAGGAGACCGGCTACCGGGTGCTGCCGCACGAGAACGGCCATGTGTTCGGCCTGCCCGACCTGTATACGGCGGAGGGCGGCGGCGCGGTCGGCCACTGGGACATCATGAGCGAGGACTGGGGCGCCGACAACGACCTGCTCGGCTGGCACAAGTGGAAGCTCGGCTGGCTGGACGACGCGCAGGTCGACTGCGCCGCCGGTCCGGGCGTCACCGAACACGAACTGCTCCCGCTGGCAGCGCTGGACGACGGCCGCGGGAACCCGGACGACGGCCGGGACGCGGCCCGCAAGCTCGTCTTCGTCCCGCTCGACAAGCGGACCGGGTACGCGATCGAGGTCCGCACCCGCGCGGGCAACGACGAGGCGGTCTGCAAGCCGGGCGTGCTGATCTACCGCGTGGACGCCGAGGTGGACACCGGGCACGGCCCGGTCACGGTCGCCGACTCGGAGCGCGACAGCGGCGGCTGCACCCGGCGCCCCAACGTCCACGCGGAGCTCTCCGACGCGCCGTTCGCGCCCGGCGAGACCTTCACGGACGACGACGCGGGCGTCCGCGTCCAGGTCGCGGCGGCGACGCTGGAGGGAACGTACCGGATACGTGTGACACGCCCCTGAGCCCGCGACGGCCAGGGCCGTGGCATCCCGACGGGGAAGGACCGCGCGGAGACCGCGAAGGACGCGCACGGCACAACGGCCCGCCTCGGGACTCCCCTCCTGACCGGAGTCCTGGCCCGCCGCGACGGCGAGACCCGCCGCGGGGGCGGGCGCTGCTCCTCACGATCGTCGGCCCGTTCACCCGCCAGGGCAAGACGATCACTCAGGCCGCGGCGCCGCGGCGCCCAGCATCGTGCCCATCGCCACCACCACGGACGGCTCCACCCGGTAGTACACCCAGGTCCCGCGCCGCTCGGAGGTGAGCAGTCCGGCCTCTCTGAGCTTCTTCAGGTGGTGGCTGACCGTGGGCTGGGACACCCCGACATCGGAGATGTCGCAGACGCACGCCTCCCCGCCCGCGTGCGAGGCGACCAGCGAGAACAGCCTCAGCCGCACCGGGTCGCCGAGCGCCTTGAACATCGCGGCGGTCCGCTCCGCCTCCTCGGCGGTGAGCGGGCGCTCGTTGAGCGGCGGGCAGCACGGCACGACGAGCTCGTCCTCAAGCACGGGCAGCGCCTTGACATTCGACATGCGTCTATTTTGACACACGCCGAATCAGAGACCCAGCTCTCCCCCACTCCAATTCGACAATCCTCTATGTTGACGACCATCGATACAGCTGCCATGCTGACCACACGGCAACACATCGACACACATCGAAACAAGGATCGGGGAGATCATGACCGCACCGTCCCGCACCACTCTGCCCACCGTGGTCATCGGCGCCGGACCGATCGGCCTGGCCGCCGCCACCCACCTGCTGGAGCGCGGCCTGGAGCCCCTGGTCCTGGAGTCCGGACCGCACGCGGGCTCGGCGGTACGCGCATGGTCCCACGTACGCCTCTTCTCGACCTGGGGCGAGGTCATCGACCCGGTCGCCGAGAAGCTGCTCTCCCCCACCGGCTGGACCGCCCCCGACAAGACCTCCTACCCGACCGGCGGGGACTGGGCGGCGGACTACCTCCAGCCGCTCGCCGACGCGCTCGGCGAGCGCGTCCGGTACGGCGCGCGGGTCACCGGCGTCTCCCGCGCGGGCCGCGACCGGGTGGTCGACGCCGACCGCGCCGAGCAGCCGTTCACCGTGCGCGTCGAGCACCCGGACGGCACCGAGGAGCGCCTGTACGCCCGCGCCGTCCTGGACGCGTCCGGCACCTGGGCGACCCCGAGCCCGATCGGCGGTGACGGCCTCCCCGCACTCGGCGAGCGCGCGGCGGCCGAGCACCTCGCCTACCGCGTCCCAGACCTCAGGGACCCCGCCGTACGCGCCCGTTACGCGGGCAGGCGCACCGCGGTCATCGGCTCCGGCGCCTCCGCGTTCACCGCGCTCGCCGGGCTCGCCGACCTGGCGGAGGAGGCCCCCGGCACGCACGCCGTCTGGGTCCTGCGGCGCGGCATCACCGGCGACACCTACGGCGGCGGCGAGGCCGACCAGCTCCCGGCCCGCGGCGCGCTGGGCCTGCGCGCCAAGGCCGCGGTCGAGGACGGCCACGCGTCGGCGGCGACGGGCTTCCGCACGGCGGCCGTCGAGCGGACGGACGACGGCCTGGTCCTCGTCTCCGAAGACGGCGCCCGACTCGCCCCCGTGGACGAGGTGATCGCCCTCACCGGCCTCCGCCCCGACCTCTCCCACCTGAGCGAACTCCGCCTGAACCTGGACGAGCGGCTCCAGGCCCCGGTCGAGCTCGCCCCCCTCATCGACCCCAACGCGCACTCCTGCGGCACGGTCTACCCACACGGCGCGAAGGAGCTCTCGCACCCCGAGCAGGACGTCTACCTGGTCGGCATGAAGAGCTACGGCCGCGCCCCGACGTTCCTCGCGATGACCGGGTACGAGCAGGTCCGCTCGGTCGCCGCGGCCCTGGCGGGCGACCACGAGGCCGCCGCCCGCGTCGAGTTGGTCCTCGCCGAGACAGGCGTCTGCGGCGGCTCCGGCCTGTACGACGACGAGGGCGCCTCCGAAGCGGAAGGCGGCGGCTGCTGCGGCGCCCCGGCCACCCTCCAGGTCGGCACGGCCCAGGCGACCACCGGCGGCTGCTAGGCCGTGCTCACACGGGGCGGTGCTCGGCCCCGGCCTCGTACCGGCGCACGGCCAGCTCGACGACGGGCGAGCGGCCGATGGCCCGTGCGACGCGCTCAAGTCCGGCCGGGTCGAGGACGTACGGGCTGACGAACCCGGCCCCGTCGTACTCGGGCCGCCGCGAGCCCACGGTCCCGCGCCGTACGGCCACCACGATCATGGCCGCGGCGGCGATCGCCTCCGCATCGGCCTCGCCCTCACCCGCGGTGAGGGCGTCGGCGTAGGCGCGCTGCCGCACCGAGGCGTCGAAGTGCGGGCTCAGGCGGCGCAGCGCGTCCAGGATGACGCTCGTACGGCGGGTCAGCCGCCTGCCGGGCGACGCCCACACGGGCAGCTGGACCAGATAGGCCCGGCGGTCGATCTCATGGGTGAGCTCCCGCCACAGCGGAGTGAGCCGCGCGGTCGCCCGGTACCCGCGCAGCAGGTCCTGCGCCGCCGGTCCGAGCAGGGGAAGCAGATAGCCCACCGAGACGCACACCGCCGCACTGGCCGCCAGCACCGGGGCCAGCGAGGTGCTCAGCGCATCCCAGTCCCGCCCACTCCACCGCGCGCCGACAGCCGCCGACTTGACGACACCGAAGAGCACGTTGAGCACCCAGCCCACGGACGCGAGCACCAGACCGCGGCGCATCCACCTCCGCACTTCCCCGACCCACCGGACGCACAGCACGGTCGTCGCCACCGCCGCGACCATGTGAGCCGCCAGATAGAGCAGCACCATGTCCCGGATGTAGGGGGTCGTGGCGTAGAAGGTGTCGAGGTCCCGCTGCCGCTCGACGGGCGCGTCCCCGGCCGCGAACAGCGCGAACAGGGCCAGGGCCACCAGGGCGTAACCGCCCACGCAGCAGCGCACCGTACGCCGTATCCGCTCGGTGGAACCGCCCCGCCAGTGCACCATCAGCACCAGGCAGGCGGCCGAGAACGCCAGGATGTTGGCGTACGTGACGGGGGCGGCCAGGTTGGGCGCGCCGCTGACCTGGTTGACCAGACGCACCGTCGGCGGGGCGGCGAGGGCGAACCCCGTGCCCGCGAGGAACAGCACAGCGCACAGGGACCGCAGCAGCGGATCGCGCCAGCCGTGGCGCAGCGCGGGGACTCGGAAGGCCAGGCCGATCCACGCCATCGCCGCGGGTATGTAGTACCCCGAGTCGCTCATAGCACGTCCTCACAGGAGAGGAGTCCGAGGATATTCAACCGGGGTCACAGACCAGGGAACGCTCGGCGGCCGTCAGCGGCGGTCCGGCCAGAGCGGCCCTGCGCGGCCCGCGCAGGGCGGTCAGCGCGACGGACGGCCGGAACAGCGCCGACGCCGGCGCCGACAGCGTCATCACCTCCAACAGGGCCCGCGTGGCCCGCGGATCGGTGGTGGCCGTCCGGGTGAGCCGGTCGACGTACCGCACGGTCAGCCGGTCCAGCGGCGTGGGAGGCGTGCCCGTCGCCTCCGGATAGTGAATGTCCTGCGCGGCGGCCAACTGCCAGGCCATGTCGGTCGGCGCGGCGACCGCGCGCTGCACGCGACGGGCGAGCCCAGGGCCGAACCCGGCAACCAGCTCCGCCCGCAGAGCCTCCGCGCTGAGCGCGGCCACCGACATACCGTGCCCGTACACGGGGTTGAAACTGGCCACCGCATCACCCAGAGCAACGAACCCGCCAGGCCAGTCCTTCGCCCTCTCGTAGTACCGCCGCCGGTTGCCGGTACTCCGCGACAGCCGTACCAGCGAACTGACGGGCACCGCATGGGAGATCAGCTCACCCACCAGGGGATGCCGGACGCCGCGGGCGAAGTCCACGAACGCGTCCGGGTCAGCGCTGGGCTGGCCGCCCCGCGTCCCCATCAGCGTCACCACCCAACGCCCGCCCTCCAAGGGGGCGATGACCGCACCACGCCCCGGACGCCCCGTACCGGCCTTCGGCTGTACGTTCACCATCGGATACCGCTCGGCGCCCACCGGCGCACGGTAGACCCGCGTCGCGTACACCACGCCCGAGTCGACGGTCGCCTCAGGCGCCGCGCGCACCCCGAACTCCCGCAGCCAGTGAGCGGCCCGCGTGCCACGCCCACTGGCGTCCACCACCAGATCCGCCTCCAGCACACCCGGCGAGCCAGCCAGCCGCACCCCCGTCACACGCCCCGCGTCACCGAGCAGCCCGACGACCTCCGTACCGTCCCGCAGCCGCACCGCGGGCATCCGGAGCACCCGCCGCCGCACACACCAGTCCAGCAGATCACGGCTGCACGAGAGCACGTACTGCATCTCGGCGGTCCAGCGCCGGAACCAGCCCTGCGGGGTCATCGACACCAGCCCCTCCGGCAGCGGGATCCGGGTCGCTCCCGCGGCCCGCCACTCGTCGAGGATGCCGGGCAGGATCCGCTCGACGGCCCGCGCACCGCCCGACCACAGGATGTGCGCGTGCTGGGCCTGGGGCAGTCCCTTGCGCGGGGCGGCGCACGACGGCAGCACATCCCGCTCGACCACCACGACCTCGTCAGCGAACTCCGCCAGAACGGCACTGACCAGCATCCCGGTCAGCCCGCCCCCGACCACCACGGCCCGACGCACCGAACGGACACTCACCACGCCCGCCCCTCCCCCGCACCCGCCCATTGGTGACGGAACCGCGCCACGATGGGCGAGCCGCGCATGGCCCGCGAAATCTCCGTCAGATCCGCCCGGTTGAAGGCCCCCACCGGCTCCCGCACGCCCCCGGCCCCCGCGGACACCTGCCGCTCGGCCTGCACCGCGGCGGCGATCATCGCCGCCGAGCCCACGATGTCGGCGGCACGCTCCGGACTCCCCGACCGCCGGGCCTCGTCGCACGCCTGGGCGTGCACCTCCCGGTCCAGCAGCGGAGACAGCCGCAGCAGACCGTCGTGAATCGCGGTCTCCCGCTGGGTCACCCGCAGCACAGGCGACGCCCACGGAGCGAGGGTCACCTCGTGCAAGGCCTTGTCGGCGGAGTAGTTGAGCTCCCGCATCAGCGGCCCGAGACACCAGTACGCGCGCCAGGCCTGCCAGAAGGCGGCGAGCTGCGGCGCGGCCATCGGCAGCAGGAACCCCACGGTGCAGAACGTCCCGCCGACCGCGGCCATCGGCGGAGCGACGTACGTGCTCAGCACATCCCAGTCCGTGCCGTTCCAGCGGGCGAAGACCGCGACGAGCTTGGTCACGCTGTAGACCAGCGTGATGGTGAACGTGACCGCCAGCAGGATCAGGCTCCCCTTCAGCCACCCGCCGACCTGCCGGGACCACCGCCAGCACCACAGGCTCATGCCGACGCACGAGGCGAGGAAGGCCACCAGATAGAGCACGATCATCTCGCGCAGATAAGGCGTGTTGGCGTAGTACGTGTCAAAGTCCCGGTCCCGCTCCACCGGCGCGTCACCGAGAAAGAACAACACGAACAACGCGACCGACACGGCCCCGTAGCAGATGACGCAGGCGGTGATGGCACGCCCGGCCATCGGCCCGCCGTGCCAGCCGATCAGCAGGATCAGGCAGGCGGCGCTCAGCATGCTCAGCACGGTGTAGGCCATCGGCGCCGTGAAGTTGGGAATGCCGGTCAGCGAGTTGACGGCCCGTACGGTGGGCGGCGCGGACGTGGCGAAGACCATCCCGGCCAGCAGGACCAGGGCGCACAGCGACCACAGCAGCGGGTCGCGCCATCTTCTGGTCAGCGTAGGCACCTTGAACAGCAGGGCCGTCCAGAGCACGATCGCCGGTATGTAGTAGCTGGTATCGCTCACCGATAGCCCCTCCCGCCGCCACCGTACCCACAAGGGGGCAGCCCTGCGGCCCTGTCGGGACGGTTGACCGGGGTCGGGGGTTGTGCCCGTATGCCCACAACGGGAAGACGGGACGTACGCCCACCCGCACAGCCGCTCGCACCCCACCCCCGACCCACGACGAACAGGAACGGCATGACCACCTTGGTGATCGGCGAAGTGCTGGTAGACCTGATCTGGCACGCGAGCGCCGGCTCCGTCACCCCGGCCCCCGGCGGCAGCCCCGCCAACGTGGCCGTAGGCCTGCACCGCCTGGAGCACCCGGCCCGCCTCGCCACCTGCTGGGGCGACGACGTCCCCGGCGCCCTGGTCAGCGAGTACGTACACGGCACCGGCCTGCCCGTAGACCGCGCGGAGTCCGCGTCGGGCCGAACCACGGTGGCCCTGGCCTACGTCGACGCCGACGGCGGCGCCACGTACGACTTCCTGACCGCCTGGGACCCCGTCCGGCTGCCCGTCCCGCCCACGACCGCGCTGCTGCACACCGGCTCGCTGGCGATCGTCGCGGAGCCGGGCGCCGAGCGCGTACGGGAGGCCTGCCACGAGGCCAGGACCCGGTACGGCGCCACGGTCTCGCTCGACCTGAACGTCCGCCCCGCCGTACAACCCGACCGCGCCGCGTACCTGCGCGCGGTCGAGCGGATCACCCCGACCGCCGACGTGGTCAAGGCGAGCGACGAGGACCTGGCCTGGCTGTTCCCCGCCCTGTCCCCGGACGACGCGGCGCGACGCCTGCTGGCGCTGGGCCCGCGCCTGGTGGTGACCACCTACGGCGCGGACGGCGCGCGGGGGTTGCTCGCCGGTGCGGAGGGCGACGGTGTGACCGTACCCGCGCCTCCCGTGAAGGTCGTCGACACGATCGGCGCGGGAGACGCCTTCCAGGCCGCCCTGCTGGCGGGCCTGCTCCCACCAGCCGGTGACGGCGACACCGACCGGGTGACGCTGCCCGACAGCCGCGCCGCACTGGAGCCGATCCTGCGCCAGGCGGTCACGGCGGGCGCACTGACCTGCGAACGACCGGGCGCCCAGCCGCCCACACGCGCGGAACTGACAGCGGCGCTGCCCTAGAACCGACTGGCGCGGCTGGCGCGCTGGCCCGACTGGTGCGGCTACGCAGGCCGCCACCCCGGCCGGGCCCGCAGCTGCGCGTCGAGAGAGTCCAGGATCCAGGTCCAGGTCTCCTGCGAGTCGGGCGCGCTGTGGCTGAAGCCACCGGCCAGCTCCAGGCTGACATAGCCGTGGAAGACGCTGCCCAGCAGCCTGACCGCGTGCGTCTGGTCCGGCTCCGCCAGGTCATAGCCGCGCAGGATCGCCCGCGTCATCTGCGCGTGCCTGACTCCGGCGCTGGCCGCCGCCGTCTCCGGGTCGAGCCGCAGGCGCGTCGCGTCATAGCGGCCGGGGTGTTCGCGGGCGTAGTCGCGGTAGGCGTCGGCGAAGGCGGTCAGGGCGTCCCGGCCAGCGCGCCCCGCCACTGCGGCGGCGACCCGGTCGGCCAGCTCCTCCAGGGCGAGCAGGGCGATTCTGGTCTTCAGGTCGTCGGAGTTCTTGATGTGCGAGTACAGGCTCGGGGTCGTGACGCCGAACCGCCGGGCGAGCGCCGGGACGGTCACCTTGCCGAAGCCGACCTCGTCGGCCAGTTCCGCACCGGCCTGAGCGAGCCGCTCCGCGGTCACCCCTGCGCGCACCATGCCCGAGCACCTCCCACACCCGCACCAGTACCCGCATCCGCATCCGCATCCGAGCAACAGGAATTTAATACTTTGCCTAAATGATTTAGGCAACTTACCGTATCACTTATGAAACCCCTGACCGAGCAAGAGATCCGCACCAGCTTCGTGAACTGCAGCAAGGGCGCGGCGAAGCGCCTGTCCATCCCGCGTGACCTGCGCGAACAGCCATGGGACGACCTGGACTTCCTCGGCTGGCGAGATCCCCAGGCGCCTGACCGCGCCTGCCTCGTGACTGAACAGGAGGGCCGCCCGCTGGGCATCGTGCTGCGCGTGTCAGGCGTCGGCTCGTGGCAGACGCGGCGCAGCATGTGCGCCATGTGCATCACCACGCACACCGGCGGCGTCTCGCTGATGGTCGCTCCCCGCGCCGGGAAGGCGGGGCAGCAGGGCAACTCGGTGGGCGTCTATCTGTGCGACGACCTGGCCTGCTCGCTCTACGTACGCGGCCTGAAGGACGCGGGCGTCGGTTCCCGGCTCCCCGAGTCGCTCACCCTGGAGGAGAAGATCGAACGAACCACGTCGAACGTCACGGCGTTCCTGGCCAAGGTGACCGCGTGAATCACGACGCCGACGCCGACGCTGCCCCCGCCTCCGCCCCCGCCTCCGTCGTGACGTCAGCCCCCCGCACCGTACAGACCAGCGCGTCATCCCGTACGTCCGCCACGATCGTGTCCCCGGCCTCGGCCTCGCCGCTGAGCAGCAGGGACGCGACGCGGTTGTCGAGTTCGGCCTGGATGGTGCGGCGCAGCGGCCGGGCGCCGAACTCCGGCTGATGGCCGTGGGCGACCAGCAGTTTCCGGGCCGCTTCGGTCACTTCGAGGCTCATGCCCTGAGCACGCACCCGCCGCTCGCTCTGCTTCAGCAGCAGGTCCAGGATCCGGGCGAGGTCGTCCTCGTCCAGCCCGTGGAAGATGATCGTCTCGTCGATCCGGTTGATGAACTCGGGCGGGAAGCGGCCTTGGAGGTCGCCCATGAGGTCTTCCTTGATCTCGGACACGTCGCCGTGGTGCGCGAGGATGCGCTGCGCGCCGATGTTGGACGTCATGATGACCACGGTGTTGCGGAAGTCGACGGTGCGCCCCTGCGCGTCGGTCAGCCGCCCGTCGTCGAGCACTTGGAGCAGGGTGTTGAAGACGTCCGGGTGGGCCTTCTCGACCTCGTCGAAGAGCAGCACGCTGTACGGCTGGCGGCGGACCTTCTCGGTGAGCTGACCGGCCTCCTCGTGGCCGACGTATCCGGGCGGCGCGCCGACCAGCCGCGAGACCGTGTGCTTCTCCTGGAACTCGCTCATGTCGAAGCGGACCATGCGGCTCTCGTCGCCGAAGAGCAGCTCGGCGAGCGCCTTGGCCAGTTCGGTCTTGCCGACGCCGGTCGGGCCGAGGAACAGGAAGGAGCCCACCGGGCGGCCGGGGTCGCCCATCCCGGCGCGGTTGCGGCGCACGGCCTGGGCGATCGCCGTGACGGCCTCGTCCTGGCCGACGACCCGGCTGTGCAGCGCGTCTTCCAGCCGTAGCAGCTTGTCCTTCTCGTCGGCGGTCAGCTGCGCGACGGGGATGCCGGTACGCCGTGACAGCACGTCGGCGATGTCGGTGACCGTCACCTCCAGGACGCCCTCGCGCCGTTCCTCGATCCCGGCGAGCTCGCTCTCCAGGTCGGCGATCTCGCGCTTGAGCTGGGAGGCCTTCTCGAAGTCCTCGGCTGCGACCGCCTCGTCCTTCTCGCGCCCCAGTTTGGCCAGCCGGTCCTCGCACTCGACGACCTCCGTGGAGCGGCCCAGCGACCGCAGCCGCACCCGTGCGCCGGTCTGGTCCATGAGGTCGATCGCCTTGTCGGGCAGGAAGCGGTCGGAGACGTACCGGTCGGAGAGCTCGGCGGCGGCCGCGAGCGCGTCGTCGCTGTAGCGGACCTGGTGGTGGGCCTCGTAGGAGTCCCGCAGGCCTTCCAGGATCTGCACGGTCTCCTGGACCGACGGCTCGGGGATCATCACCGGCTGGAAGCGGCGTTCGAGCGCGGCGTCCTTCTCCACGTACTTGCGGTACTCGTTGATGGTGGTGGCGCCCACGACGTGGAGTTCGCCGCGCGCCAGGGCGGGCTTGAGCATGTTGCCCGCGTCCATCGCGCCCTCGCCCGTGGCGCCCGCGCCGACGACCGTGTGCAGCTCGTCGATGAACAGGACGGTCGAGTCCGATGCCGCCTTGACCTCGTCGATGACGTTCTTCAGCCGCTCCTCGAACTGGCCCCGGTACTGGGCGCCCGCGACCAGGCCCGTCAGGTCGAGCGCGACGACCCGTTTGCCCCGCAGGGTCTTGGGTACCTCGTCGGCGACGATGCGCTGGGCGAGGCCCTCCACGATCGCGGTCTTGCCGACGCCGGGCTCGCCGATCAGCACGGGGTTGTTCTTGGACCTGCGGGAGAGGATCTCCACGGTCTGCTCGATCTCCTCGGCCCGGCCCACCACCGGGTCGAGCTTGCCGGACCTGGCCTCCTCGGTGAGGTCGCGCCCGTACTCGTCCAGGGTCGGCGTGTCGCTCTGCGGCGCGGCGGCGGGCGTGCCGTCCGCGCGGGCCGCCTGGTCGGTCTCGCGGCGCAGGCGGTCGGCGTCCACGCTCTGGGCGTCCAGCGAGCGCGCGGCGCCGGAGTCGCCGTCGTCGAGCAGGGCGCCGAGTACGTGCTCGGGCCCGATGTACGAGACGCCCGCGGCCCGCGACCGCTCGTAGGCGCGCAGCAGCACCCGCTTGGCGGCCGGGGTCAGGCCGGGTTCGGCCGAGGGAGTGCCGCTCGCGCCGGGCAGCGCCCGCGCGATCTCCTTGCCCAGCTGGTCGGGGTCGGCCCCGGCCTGGGCCAGCAGGGTGCGGGTCGGGTCCGCCTGCGTACAGGCCCACAGCAGGTGGGCGGTGTCCAGGTCCTGGCTGCCGTCGTCGACCGCCCGCGTGGTGGCCCGTCCGATCAGCTCACGCGCCGAGTCGGTCAGCAGCCGCCCGATCGGCACCCGCTGCACCTGCGGCGGCGAGGAGGCCGGGGACATCCCGAAGAACCGGTTGAGCATCTCGGAGAAGGGGTCAGGGCCACCGAAGGACCCGAAGGAGGGCATGGTCATGAGCACCGTCCAGGGCGGGAGGGGGACCCAGGACGGGAGGAGTCGCCCTGGTCTCCGTTTGATCTCCGTCCACTAGACCAAGCCCCGCCTGGTCGCGCAACGCGACGCCTCCCTCACCCTGCGTGCCGCCCCTGGGTGGGACGCCCACCGCCGCGGCAATCTGCGCAACACGCTGGTCGAGGCCGCCCTCGCACACGCCCGCCAGGGCGGCCCGGAGGCCCGCGCGACGGTCCAGAGACCGTCGCGCCGCGCGGCGGTCCAGAGGCCGTCGTGCCGCGCGCGCGGCGTCTGACACCGCCTAGGAAGGCCCGCTGGCCCGCCACTCCGCCGCGTAGTCGTTGAAGATCTCCCGCAGGTGGTGGCCGATCTTCAGGTAGTCGAGGTCGTCCAGGTTGGCCAGCGAGACCCGCACCGACCACTCGGGGCCTTCAAAGCCTCCGCCGTTGAGGAGGACGACGCCGGTCTGTTCGGCCAGCCGGAACAGCGGGTCGACGGGCTCGTAGTTCTTCTCCAGGAAGTCGGCGAAGTCCTGGCCGAACTCGCGCCGGGCCTCGGCGAGCAGGTCGAGCTCGACGTAGTAGCCAGCCCGCTTCGGATCGTCGCTGATCTTCATCTGGGCGCCCTCCAGCAGCAGGTCGAGACGCTGCCCCACGATGGCGCGGATCTTCGCCTTGTACGCCTGACCCTCGTCCAGCATGTCGAAGAGCGAGAAGCACACCATCATCGTCTGCTGGGGCAGCGAGAGTCCCGCGGTGTGATTGAGGGCGACCTGCCGGGAGTCGGCGACCAGCCGGTCGATGAACTTGATCTTCTCCGGTTCCAGCGTCAGCGTTCCGTAGCGCCTGCCCAGCCGGTCCTTCTCCGCTTGCGGCAGGGAGGCGATCATCTCGTCGATGACGTTGTCGTCGTGCAGGCCGATGACGCCGAGCCGCCAGCCGGTGCAGCCGTAGTGCTTGGAGTACGAGTACACCAGCAGGGTGTTGCGCGGCAGGTCGGCGGCGAGGGAGCGGAAGCCCTCCACGAAGGTGCCGTAGACGTCGTCCGTGACCAGGAGCAGGTTCGGGTTGTCGGTGGCGACGATCGACTTGATCTGCTCGGCGACGCGCTGACTGAGCGCGAGCGACGGCGGGTTGGAGGGGTTGACCAGGCAGGCCAGCTTGATCGCCGGGTCCGCGAGCTTGGCGACCTCCTCCTCGGGGTAACGCCATTCGCGTACGCCCGCCTCGGCGAACATGTTCGCCTCGATGTACGTGACGTCGAACTCGTATGTGTCGAGCTCGGGGATCTCGACGTACGGCGTGAAGACGGGGGTCAGCAGGGCGATCTTGTCGCCCTTGCGCAGGATGCCGTTCTTCAGCAGCGAGTCGAAGATGTAGCACATCGCGGCGGTGCCGCCCTCGGTCGCGAACAGCGACAGGCGGTCCTGCGGCGGCTTCTTGTCGAACATCTCGTCGGCGAGGTAGCCGCGGATGATCTGCTCGGCGTGCGGCAGGATGCGGTCCGGTACCGGGTAGTTGTCGCCGACGGAGCTGTCGGTGAGCTCGTGGACGAAGGCGTCCTTGTCGAAGCCGAAGCGGGTGACGGCGTGGGCGACGCACTTCTCCAGGAGCTCGATTCCGGGCAGGTCCGGGTGCTGGCGCACGAACGCGTCGAAGCGTTCGCCCGCGCCGTGCTGTTCGGGCATGCCGCCGAGGTTGTCGGCGGTCCAGACCCGGCGGGACTCCGCGAGGGCGAAGTAGCCGAGCGCGTAGAAGGCCTCGCGCGGTCCGGTGGCGACCCAGTTGGGGTTGCCGCGGCCCGCGTTGAGCATCTGGACGGACGACTTGCCCTTCTGGCCGGACTGGCCGTCCTGCGCGCGCTCGGCGAGTTCGATGAAGACGTTCTTCAGCTCGAACGGGCTGAGCTGCGCGTATTCCTTGATCTGGTCGCGGGAGACGCTGCTCTTGGGCATGCTGCCTGCTTCCTTGGCTAGGTGTTCGCGTCAGTGGTGGAGGAGGACGATGACGGCGCCCCAGATCGTGAGCAGCACATTGCCCACGGCGTACGGGATCGTGTAACCGAGCGTCGGCACCTGGGACTTGGACTGTTCGTTGATGGCGCCGATGGCCGCCGTGGTCGTCTGGCCGCCCGCCAGGACGCCCATCAGAATGGGGAAACGGATCTTCTGGATGTAGTGGCCGACGGCGAAGCCGACCAGCAGCGGAACCACCGTGGCGACCGCCCCGAACACCAGCAGGCCCCAACCCGCCCTGGACAGGCCGCTGGTGAAGCTGGGCCCGGCGTTGATGCCGACGACCGCGACGAACAGGCAGAGCCCGAGGGTGTCCATGAACCACTGCGCGCCGGGCGGGACGTTGCCGTACGTCGGGTACTTGCCGCGGATCCAGCCGAAGACCAGGCCCATGATCAGCGCGCCGCCCGAGGTGGACAGGGAGATGGGCACGCCGCCCTCGGTCAGCGCGGGGATGCCGATGCAGCCGCCGAGGAAGATGCCGAGGCCCACCCACATCATGTCGGTGGCGAACGAGGTCGGCACGGGTGTGCCGATCTCCCCGCCCGCCGGGTCCACCAGGCGCCTGGGGCCGGTGAGGACCAGGGTGTCGCCGCGCTCCACCTGGGTGGACAGCCGGTAGGGGAACTCGGCCCCGGAGCGGTAGAGCTTGTCGACGTACACCCCGACCATGAACGGCTCTTGGCGCAACTCGCCGATGGTTCTGCCGAGTTGGGCCTTCTTGGACGCGACCACATGCAGGGTCTCGGTCTGGTAGCCGAGCAGTTCCACGTCGTCGGCCTCGCCGCCCACATGCGTACGGGGGTCGTACGTCACCAGGTCGCCGCGGAGGGCGCTGAGCGCGACGATGTCGCCTTCGCGGAGCACGGTCTGCTGGTCGTGCGGCAGGACGTCGCCGTCGCGGCGGACTCCGGTGATGTAGAGGCGGCGGCCCAGTTCCCTCTGCTGGTTCTCGAAGTCGTCGATGGTGCGTCCGACGATGTCGGAGCGCTCCACCCGGTACGCGCGCAGGACCACCTCGTAGTAGCCCGCGGCCAGGTCGGGGTTGTCGGCCGGTGCGTCCAGCTCCTTGGCCAGCGCGGCGGATTCGGCGGCCAGGTCCCTGCGGTACAGCTTGGGCAGGACGTTGGCGAGCAGCATCGCGCACAGGATGGTGCCGAGCGGGTAGCAGACCGCGTATCCGACGGCGACGAGGTTCTCCTCGCTCTTGACCTCCTTCGCGGACAGGCCCGGCAGGCTGCCGATGGCGTCCTGGGCGACGCCGATCACCGCGGACTGGGTGAGCGCGCCGCCGAGCAGCCCGGCCGACAGACCGGGCCCGTAGCCGAGCATGGCCGCGAAGCCCCAGCAGACGAGCAGGCCGGTCACGCACACCACCAGCGCGTTGACGACCTGCGGCAGGCCGTCCTTCTTCAGGCCGCGGAAGAACTGCGGGCCGACCTTGTAGCCGAGGGCGAACAGGAACATCGTGAAGAAGAGGTTCTTCACCGTCCCGTCGACGGTGACCTTGAACTGCGCGCCGAACAGCAGCCCGACGACCAGACAGCCGGTGACCGCGCCGAGCGCGATCGTCTTGTACCGCAGCTTCCCGAAGAGGAACCCGACGGCCACCGTGATGAAGACCAGCAGTTCGGGGTGGGGCTGGAAGATGTTCCGGTTGAGGAAGTCGATCATTGTCTGGGCTCCGGCCTGTCGGGATCCGGCCTGTCGGGATCCGGCCTTGTCTACGCTCCGGCCTTGTCTACGCTCCGAGTACGCCGACGAGGAGCGGCCCGGTCAGCGGAAGCAGGAAGTTGGAAAGGGCGTAGGTGATCGTGTAGCCGAGCATCGGCACCGAGCTCTGCGCCGTCTGGGTGACCGCGGTGATCGCGGGGGTGGAGCACTGCTGGCCCGCGATGGCGCCGATGAGCAGCGGTTTCTCGATCTTCAGGAGTTTCCGGCCGATGATGAGCGAGAGCGTCGCCGGTACGAGCACCATGGCGATCCCGGCGAAGGGGAGCAGCGCCCCGTACTCCTTGAGCAGCGGCCAGGCCTGCGGCCCCGAGACCAGGCCCGTGCAGGCGATGAAGACGGCCAGGCCCATGTCCTTGATCGTGGCCGAGGCCTGCGGCGGGAAGGCGCCGAAGGTCTGCTTGCGGGACCGGAACCAGCCGAAGAGCAGTCCGGAGACCAGGCAGCCGCCGCCGGTGCCCAGCGACATCGGCGCATCGCCGACGCGCACGACGACCTGCCCGAGCAGGGAACCGGCGGCGATGCCGAGTCCGAGGTAGATGAAGTCGGTGGCGTCGTTCTTGACGACCGCGCCGATCTTCGCGACCAGCTTGTTCAGTCCGGAGCGGACGCCGACCAGGGTGAGGACGTCGCCGCGGCGCAGCGTGGTGTCGCCGTTCGCGGGCAGGTGCTGGTCGCCGCGGAGTACGTCGGTGACGTACACGCCGTCCCGCAGGAACTCGGGGTGCGCCTGCTGGAGCTGGTCGACGGTGCGGCCGTCCGTGGCCTTGTCGGTGACGGCGACCTGGCTGGTGGCGAGCGGGGTGTCCACGCCGGGGATGCCGGGGGTCTCGGGGCCGATCAGGCGGCCCGCCTCGATGACGTTGGCGCGGCGGCCGACCACCAGGACCAGGTCGGAGAGGGTCAGCTCCAGGCCGGGTTCGGGGGTGAGGTGCGCGCTGCCCCGCTTGACCGCCTCGACGGTGATCCGGCCGCCGAGTTCGGTCTGCAGGCCGCCGACGGTCCTGCCGTCGCCCACCGTCACCAGATAGGTGCGCCCGACCACGCCGGGCAGCGCCTCGCGCTCGTCGGCCTCCAGTCCGCCGCCGCCCCCGCGCATCCGCTCCCACAGTTCGCGCGAGGCGTCCCGCAGACTGATGCGCAGCAGCATCGGCATGATCTGGCTGGTGTAGATCACGATGGTGATCAGGCCGAACAGGTAGCAGACGGTGTACGCGGTGGCGACGTGCCCCTGGTACTGGGTGATCTGCTCCTGGGTGAGATCGCTCAGCTTGCCGATGGCCTCGGTCGCCGTGCCCACCACCGCGGACTCGGTGGCCGCTCCGGCGAGGATGCCCGACGCCGTGCCGACGTCGAGGTCGAAGACCTTGGCGAGACCGAAGGCGATGCCGAGTACACAGACCAGCTCGATCCCGCAGAGCGTGAGGAAGCGCAGGCTCTTGCGGTTGAGGTTGGCGAAGAACTGCGGGCCCGCCATATAGCCGAGGGAGAAGATGAACAGCGCGAAGAAGACCGTCTTGACGTCGTCGGAGACGGTGACTTCGCTCCAGGCGCCGAGCAGCAGCGAGACGATCAGCGTGCCGCAGATGCCGCCCAGGGTGACGGGTCCCACGCGCAGCTTGCCGACCAGGTAGCCGAGCGCGAGACAGAGGAACAGGGCGAGCTCAGGATGATCTCGAAGAATGCCCATCGATCACCCACCGTGACTGATTCATAACATGTCGTGACATATCGGAATGTACCGAGCCCTCCGGCGGGCCGCCACACGAGTCAGCGCGCCGGGGCCGGGGCCAGGGCTGCGGCGCTCCCCGGTCCGCCTCCCGAGCGCCGCCGTCGCCTGCCGCGTATCCGCGGGGGGGGGGGGGGGGGGGGGAGAGAGAGACCTGTCGTCAGACGTCCGTGACGGCGGTGAGGAGCACCGCCGTGTCGCCCAGCGCGGTCAGGCCGTGACGCTCGTGCGGGACGGTCGCGAACTCCCCCTCGGCCAGTTCGATGTCGCCTCCCGCGGCGGTGAGCCGGGCCCGGCCGCGCAGGACGATCAGGCTGGCGGCCGTCGGGGCGGCGTGCTCGGCCAGCTCCGTACCGCTGGTGAGGGCGATCAGGCTCTGCCGCAGCGGGCCGTCATGCAGCAGCAACTCCGCGCTGCGCCCGTGCGCCGCGGACCGGGCCCGCTCCAGATGTACGTCGACGAGGGCGTTGAGATCGGGCATACGGCTCAGCCTTTCCGCACATCGATACACCGGTACACCGGTACACCGGTACACCGGTACACCGGTACACCGACGCTACGCCGACGCATCGATACATCGATACATCGATCAGTTGACGCTGCTCTGGCCGCGGCATTGACGGAGGCACCGCCCAGAGCCCCCTCGCACCGCCCCGGCCGCCGGTGTCCACCAGATCACTAGACCAACGCTCCGCCTCACCCGCAACACCGCCTCGAGGGTGAGAGGGGCGCGGATCCGGCCGAAGGGCCGGCGGCAAGCGTGACGGGCGTCATAGGACCTGCGGCCGGGCATGCCCCTGAGGTGCCCGATGATGGCCGGTATGCGCACTGAATACGACCCGGCCTCGCTCGACCGGAACGCGGTCTACCGCCTGCTCACGTCGACCGTCGTACCCCGTCCGATCGCGTGGGTGTCGACCGTTTCCGCCGAGGGCGTCGACAACCTCGCACCGCATTCCTTCTTCACGATCGCGTCGCTCACACCGCCCATCGTGCAGTTCACCTCGGTCGGCCGGAAGGACTCGCTGCGCAACGTCGAGGCGACCGGGCAGTTCGTGGTCAACCTCGCGCCCGAACCGCTTCTTGAGCAGATCAACGAGACCGCCACAGATTTCCCGCGCGAAGTCAGCGAGTTCGACGCCGTGGGCGTCGAGCGGGAAACCAGTATGCGGGTGAAGGCTCCGCGGGTCGCCGGCTCTCCCGTGGCGCTGGAGTGCGAGCTGCACAGCACCCTGCTGCTCGGCGACTCCACCGTGATCTTCGGGCGGGTGGTGCACGCCGCGATCGACGAGTCCGTTCTCGACCGGGACCACCCCGAGGTCACCCGGCTACGGCCCCTCACCCGCCTGGGCAAGGACGAGTGGGGCGCCCTCGGCGAGGTCCTCGACCTGCGCCGCGTCCGCTATGCCGACTGGTCTCCGTCGAGCTGAGCGCCTCAGTCACCGTCGCAGCGGACGGCGACGGTGACTCGCCAGGCTCTCACCCTGTCAGCGACTCCAGGAGTTCCCGGCCGTGCCGCCACGAGCCCAGGCCGCTGGCGGAGTTGATGTGCCCGCACGCGCCCGCCAGGTGCCATCGCGCCTCCCACCGCGCCGCGAAACCGGCGGCAGCCTCCGGGGTGCCGTACGGGTCGTCGGCGCTGCCCACCACCAGGGCCGGGCACGGCAACGGCCGCACCGGCGCCTCGGTGAACGTCGCGGCCGCCTGGCGCGGGAACACCGGCCCGTCCGGGTCGGGCGGCGCGACCAGGAACGCGCCGCCTGTCGGACGCGAGGGGTTCTCGTCCAGCCAGGCGGACGCCGCCCAGCAGCCCAGGCTGTGGGCCACCAGCACGACCCGGCTGTCCTGCCGGGAAGCTTCGTCGTATGCCTCCTGGACGGCGTTCACCCAGTCGCCCAGGTCAGGGGCGGACCATGAGGCAGGGGAGATCCTCACCGCCGAGGCGCCCCACTGCCGCTCCCACAAGGTCTGCCAGTGCTGCCCGTCCGAGCCTCCGATGCCCGGAATGATGACGTACGCGACCACTCTCACCACCGTTTCACTCGTCGCTCCCTAAGATCACGGGGGCGCCTGGATCCGATTCTGTTGGGTGCATCAGCACTGCGGAAGCGGCACAAGTGATCTCAAGGAAAGCGGTACGGAGAACCATGGAATCACTCGACCGGATAGACCGGGACATCCTCGACCTGCTCCAGACCGACGGCCGGCTGACCGGCGCGGAGATAGGGCGCCGCGTCGGACTCTCGCAGCCCGCGGCCAGCGCACGCATCCAGCGGCTGGAGAAGCACGGGATCATCACCGGCTACCGGGCCGTGGTCGACCCGACGGCCCTCGGGCTGAACATTCACGCGGTCATCCGGCTGCGCACCACGCACGCCCAGCTCTCCCGCGCGATGGACCTGGCCTCCCGGACTCCCGAGATCGCCTCCGCCCTCAGAGTCACCGGAGAAGACTGCCTCGTCTTCGACGTCTACTGCCCGCAGGCAGAGCGACTCGAAGAAGTCGTCGACGCACTCGCCCGTTACGGCCCTGTCACCACATCCCTCGTACTCCGCTCCTACCCCCGGAAACCACTGACCGCCGTCACGTCGACGACGCCATGACCCACAACAGCCAGCCACCACCCCGCCCGCCCTGGCCAACCCACCCGCCCCACCATCCTCGACGTGCTCGCGGAGACGTCCGGGCAGACACTGTTCGAGATCCGCTCGCGACTGAGCGCGAAACATCAGCTCGGCATCTCGCGCCAGCCGGTTCCCCGGCACCTCGCCGTGCTGGAGACCGCCGGGCTCGTCGAGACCAGGCGGGAGGGCCGCTACCAGTTCCACGACCTGGACACAGCCCCCTACGCTGCGGCAGATCGCCGAGCGACGGCCCGCACCCGACACATCCGGACCAGAGAAGAGCACGCCATGAAGATCCATCTGACCAGCGTCTTCGTCGACGACCAGGCCAAGGCCCTGGACTTCTACACCGAGATCCTCGGCTTCGTGAAGAAGTACGACGTCCCGCTGGGCGGCGAGGCCCGATGGCTGACCGTCGTCTCACCCGACGCGCCCGGCGGCGCCGAACTCCTCCTGGAGCCCGCCAGCCACCCGGCCGTCAAGCCCTACCGCGACGCGCTCGTCAAGGACGGCATCCCGCTCGCCCAGTTCGCCGTCGACGACGTGAAAGCGGAGTACGAACGCCTGAGCGGCCTCGGCGTCCGCTTCACCCAGAAGCCCCTGGAAGCGGGCCCCGTCACCACCGCCGTCTTCGACGACACCTGCGGCAACCTGATCCAGATCGCGACACAGCCCCAGTAGACGCCCAGCCCCGCGCGGGGTCCGGCCGCCACAGCGACCGGCCCCTCACCCTGGAACCCGTCAGCAGCACGGCCGCACAACCGAGGGCGCCCACCATCCAGGAATGAGTAGCCAGCAGCCCACCCTCATCGGCTACGCTGTCCGTGGTCAACCGGGTTGCACACACCGCCCCCTTCCCCAGAGGGCACCGCGGCAGCCCTGACCAACGGGCTTGCTCTCCGAGCGGCGAGATCCACGCACTGGATTCCGCAAGGACTTCCGCAAGCCCCCGCCTTCGTAGCTCAGGGGATAGAGCACCGCTCTCCTAAAGCGGGTGTCGCAGGTTCGAATCCTGCCGGGGGCACAGCAAAACACCAGGTCAGGAGCCCTTCCGTCCGGCGGACGGAAGGGCTCCCGCAATTGCGGCACACATATGGCACACCAGCCGTGCGCGCGGATGGCGGGAGCCGTGCAGGATGCCCGTCAAGGATGAGCTGGTCCGGCGCCGGTACGAGAAGCTGGTCGACCACTTGAGTCGCTGATGCGGGCCGCCCTCAGGCCCGAGTCCCAGGGCTACTACGGGCAGCTGACCCTGAGCTCCGACGATCTTGCGGAAATGGGCAGGCTCAGGGAGGTCCGCCGTGTCGCTCGCGAGGCAGGGCGTCGACTCGGCTGGGAGACGGCCGCCCGTCTCGTCGACGGTCGACTCTCGTGCTCGACGAGCGGGGAGGTGCCCGAGGAGATCGAGGAGCTGGCCCACGATGCGGCCGCTGCTGTGATGGACCGGGCCTGGGAGGGTCGCCGACCACGCGGCTGACCTGATCCAGAGGAGACGCAAGGAGCCGCCCCACCGCGCTGTCGCGGCAGGGCGGCCACCGCCTCGACAGCCTCGCGGGCCTTACGCTCAGCATGAACACGCGGTAGGCGCCGGCCAGCACTCCGCGCGCGGAACGATCCCGGAGCTGTTGGTCTACCGCCCCAGCCCCAGGCTCGTACGACGAACCTGCTCCCTGCCCGGCTTCGCGGCCGGGCAGGGGCGGACGCTGCCTAACGGACTCACTTCGGGGTTTCGCCCATCGCCGTACGCAGCCAGTCAAGCGACCCCATGCCCAGCAGCTCGTCGGCGAGCCGGTTCGCCGACTCGGTGACGAGGCGGCCACGGCTGTTGTCGATCCACCTCTGCGCGTGCTGATAGCCCTGGGCCTTGTACTCGATGCCCTGCAGCATGCACTCCAGCTTGTCGGCGTCGCGGGCGCAGGCGGCTTCGGCGGAGTCGTTGGCCTCGTACTCCGTGATCAGCTCCCGGACGGTGGAGGCGAGCACGTCCGGCATGCCCTTCGTCTGATCGGCGGTGACGGCCTCCGGGTCGGCCCCTGCCGCGTACTTCTTGCCCAGGTGGTTGACGTCGCCGGTCCGGGTTTCCTGCGTGTCGTGCCAGACCGCGAGGAACGCGGCCCGCGCCGGGTCCGCGCCTTCCAGCTTGGCGATGACCGACGCGATCAGCGAGGTGCGCCAGGAGTGTTCGGCCACACTCTCTGGGTCGCGGACACCGGCCATCCACCAGCCGGTGCGCTTGGCCTGCTTGAGCGTCCCCGCCTCGTACAGGAATCGGGCCACCGCGGACAGGTCGTCTGCCACTGTCCGTCTCCTCTCACGCCTCGGCGAGGCGGATCGCGTACCGGATGCTCTCCAGCTCGCGGCGCGCGTGCGCCGACAGCTCCCGGCTATCCAACATCATCGGAAGCCGGTCGCGTAGGGTGCGGGCCGCCGTACTGGAACGCAGCAGGCTGGGGTGGATGGTGAGCAGAGCCCACAGGCTGTGGATGTTCAGGTCGAGATAGCCGTGCTGCGGCGCGAGACCTTGTGCGAGGTGGGCCAGCAGCTTGTGGCCCGGCCAGGGGCCAGGAGAGCGGGAGGCGATGAAGTCGTCGGACAGTTCGAGGTGTGGGGTCTCGCCGATCCAGTAAGCCCAGTAGTTCAGGTTGGCGGCTTCGCCCGCATCGTCGTCCGTGAGGGCGGAGTCGATGAAGTGGCGCATCCGGTCACGGTCGCCCTGGCGGGCGGCGACAGCGGCGACAGAGCGGGCACTCAGCCACCGCGTCAGCCAGTCGCGCGGCTGCCCCGTGCCCTGTTGGTGGGCCAGCCAGTCCGCCGTGTCGGCCTGGTCGTCGTAGCCGGACAGGTACAGGGCCTGGCGGCGCAGGAGGAACTGCCCATCTCCACAGGTTTGTTCGGCGGTGTGGCGCATCCGCGTGAAGAAGCGCCGACGGTCATCGGACGACAGTTCCGGAGCCGAGGGGACAGGTCCACGCCGTGGCCGAGGCGGCTTGGGAAGGCTGCTGATCGGTTGCGGCGGTACGCCCGTGAGCGGCCATGCCAGAACCTCGACCAAGTCACGCTGCATGACCCACGCCCCGAGCGGGCTCTCCTCGACCGGCATCTGATCGTCCAGTGCGCTGGACAGCAGGACATCGGCTTCCATCGCCCGTTCGATGGCCTGCAGCAGGGCCGGGGCGGTTCCCAACTGCATGAGCCGGTGACGGTGCACGAGCATCTGTCCGACGGGTACGGCGGTGAGCGGGCGTCGGCCCGATTCCCAGCCCGCGATCGTGTCGGCGGCCACCCGTAAGCGTTCCGCGACTGTCTCCTGCGTCAGTCCCAACTGCTCTCGGATGACACGGAATACGTAGCCGGAGACGAGCCCCGCGCGGGAGCGGACGGACGTTCCCCGACTGCCGGTCAGGGTTGGCCGGGAACTCGACGGCATGACACCCCCACTTCCCGCGGGCCGCGGTCGGCCACCCGTACTGGTGGTCACTTCAAGCGGTGATCACCGCTCTCTACCGTCGTACCCGTAGACCACTGAGCGTAATAGGGAGGGTGCCAGCATGGACGCTGTTACGAATATGGGTGCGCGGTGATGACGCGGCGGGCGACGGAGCGCGAGATGTCCGAGTGGCTCGCGCAGGCGCACCCGAGGCCGGGCCACGTCTTGGCGGAGTGGGGCACGCAGGCGCTGGTGCTGCTGCCGTTGGGCGGCCTGTTCTCCGCGGTACGGATCGCGGACGATCTGGTGCACGCCGCTGCCGGGAGCTCTGAGCCCAAGTCGGCGACCGGCTACCTGACCGGGCAGCTCCGGTTCGGCCCGGTGATCCACGACGGCGGTAGCCGCCACTACTACGCCCTCGTACCCGCGGATGCCGGACCGGACCTCGACCGCCCTGGCGTACGGCGGCTGGGATCGGGGACCTGGCTGGGCGTCCCCCGGCTCGATCGCACACAGCCACCCGGCCCGTACTGGTCCGTCACCCCACGGTCGCCGTTCCGCCTGTGCCGCCTCACGGATGTGGCCGACCTGGTGAACACCGGGCGCGCACGCCTCACCACGCTGACGGCAGCCGGAGGAACGGAGGCCGCACGATGAACACGAACACCGTCTACAGGTTCGCCGACTGGACCATCGGACGGGACTACACCCCAGGCGCCTCGCCGCCGATCCGAGAGATCGAGTGCACCACCTGCCTGCAGCGCTCCGATCCGAGCGTCAGCCAGCTCCCGCCGGACAGATGGGCTCTTACGCACGCGGGCGCCACCGGTCACACCGGCTTCCGGGAGATCGTGACCGCATTTCTGCGCGTCACTCCGGCACCGGGCAACCCGCTGCCCCACAGGCCGAAGGCCACGCCGTGAGCGACCCGCAGAGCCACCGCGCCACTGAACCCTCGGGCCGCCTACCCTCCAACGCTCTCCACCTCATACCCCCTTCGCCGCTGGGAGGCACTGTGCAAGCTACTCGCGACGACCTGGCCGCGGAACTGGACGGCCGAACGGTCCTGGTCACTGGCGGAGGCGGGCTGATCGGCAGCCGCATCGCCGCGCACCTGCGCTCGGCGGGTGCCCGGCCGGTGAGCCTGTGCCGCCTGGACGCCTACCCGCCAGCCGTGTACCAGGAGCTGTTCGGAGTCGACCCTGACGACGGGGACTTCGTCGTCGGCGACGTCACCGACGCCGCATTGGTGCGGCGCCTGGTCGCCGAGTGCGACTACGTCATCCACGCCGCCGCCCTCGCCGACGTGGCCGCCTGCACCCGGCACCCCATGAACGCCATCACCACCAACGTGATCGGCACCCAGACCCTCCTGGAAGCCGTGGCCGCCTGCGAACGTGTCCGCCGCTTCTGCTACGTCTCCTCAGCCAGCGTGTACGGCAATGGCAACCGGGACGACCACCCCGCCTGCGCGGAGACCCGCTCGATGCGCCAACTGCTGGAAGCCGTGTACGGGAACCTGCCGCCGAGCTTCAGCGAGGACGCGGTGCTGCATCCGCTGTCGGTGTACGCCAACACGAAGCTGTGGGGAGAGTTCCAGACCGCGCTGAGCCTGACCCAGGTGGGCACCTCGTACACGGTCATGCGCTACTTCTCCGTCTACGGAGAGCCGCAGACAGTCAAGCGTCACAGTCACTCCTGGGTGGTGGCCTGGTTCGCCGCCCGCGCCGCGCTCGGCCTGCCGCTACACCTCAACGGCGGCGGGCACCAGGTCCGTGACCTGATCCACGTCGACGACGTGGCCGCGGGTACGGTGCGGTCGCTGGTCGCGCCACGGGCGCACAACGAGACCATCAACCTCGGCACCGGCCAAGCCACCACCATCCGCGTGGTCGCCGAACAGATCCAACACCACTACCCCAGTGCGAAGTTCATGGAGACCCCGATGCCGCCGGGCGATCCTCAGGGCGGCTACGCCGCCATCGGCCGCATGCGACACCTGCTGGGGTGGCGACCTGCGATCACGGTCGAGGAGGGCGTCGCCCGGTACGCGGCCTGGCTCAAGAAGACTCCACAGGCGATCCCCGACTGGCTGCGCGAGACGGCTCCCGCCTGAACCCGCGAGGTTCAGATGACGGGCGGGCGACCGAGCCGGACCATACGCCACACGGTGCGCCAACTCATAGGCCGCCGCTCGCCGCACGGAGTGCGCCAGCCTTCGAGGAAGCCCCCCGCCCACGCGCGCAGCCCGCCCAACGAGCGAGTACGCAGCAGGGTGATCAGCGTCCAGATGCCCAGATGCGCCGGGATCAGCAGGAAGGGCAGACGGCGCCGGGCCAGCCAGACCCGGTTGCGGGCGGTGAAGCGGTAGTAGACGGCATGCCGGGCCGGGGAGGTCCGGGGGTGCTGGAGCAGTAACGCAGGCTCGTACAGGATCTTCCAGCGCGCGTCCAGGGCGCGCCAGGCCAGGTCAGTCTCCTCGTGGGTGAAGAAGAACTCTCCCGGCCAGTCACCGATCTCGTCCAGCATGCGCATCGAGAACGCAGCGTCTCGCCGTGCTCGTCGGCGACGCGGAAACCGACGATGCCAAGCCGGGTGCCAGTGGTGAACAGATCACGCACCCGACGGAACACATCGGTCTGAACCAGCAGCCCGTCATCGTCGAGCTCGACCACGACATCGACGTCGCCGAAGGCGCGCAGCTTCGCGATACCAACGTTGCGTCCACCGGGGCAACCGAGGTTCTCCTCCAGCTCCAGGACGGTGACCTCACCGGGCAGGCCAGGGAAGTCGGGCAGCGGGGCGCCGTTGCCCACGATCACGATCCGCTCCGGCGGCGCGTCCTGCTTGGCCACCGAAACCAGCAGCGCCTCGACCTCGGCGGGCCGGTTCCCCATGGTCACCACGACCACACCCACACGCGGATCGGACACGACAGCCACTCCCAGCTCGCTCGGCGGCGGTGCCCGCGATCGTAGCCCTTCACCCCGACATCCCCCGAACATCACCACCCGTTCAAGGAGCCCCCATGCCGACGATCAAACTGGGCGACTACCTCACCGCCCCCACCGACAACGACCTGCCCCACACCCCGTACGGACAGCTACCCGCCTACGAGTTGACCGACTTCCTGGCCGACTGGGACGAACTGCACCGCCAGGCACTCGCCCGCCTCCCCCACCGCATCCACCCCACCGCGTACATCCACCCGAACGCGGTCATCGGCGACGGCGTGATCATCGGACCCCACGCACGCGTCTGGGAGTTCTCCACCGTCCGGGCGGGCTCCGTCCTCTGCGCCAACGTGTCAGTCGGCTTCAACTGCGAGGTGACCAAGGCATTCATCGGCGAAGGCTCCGTACTGGGCCACCGCATCGGCCTCAACCGCACCCTCATCGGGGCCGACGCCCACCTGTCCGCCAACGTCACCGTCGCCGCCCGAACCATCCCCGCTCACCACACCATCAGCAACCCGCACACCGCGGACGTTCACGTCAGACGGCGACGCCAATGATCTTCCAACGCCGCGAAGCACCGCATTCCAGGGCCACATCCTGCCCATAGAGGCCACTGATCGCGCGCCTCGAACTCGTGGGAGACCATCGCGGGGGCCATGCAGACCCTTGGTTGACCTTCACCTTGGGGGAGGCCACAGCATCGGTGGGGCCGGGCGATGTGCCCGGTATGAGGGAGGAGCGAGCATGGGGTTGCTGACCATCGGGGCGTTCGCGAGGGCATCCCGGCTGTCGCCGAAGGCGCTGCGTCTCTACGACGAGCTCGGCCTGTTGGCCCCCGCTCGCGTCGACCCGGTGACCGGCTACCGCCTGTACGCACCGGAACAACTGGACCAGGCCCGACTGGTCGCCTGGCTTCGGCGGCTGGGGATGCCGCTGGTTCGCATCCAGCACGTCTGCACGCTGGACGCGGGCCTGGCCGCCCAGGAGATCCGCGCGTTCTGGGCTCAGGTCGAGGCCGACACCGCCGCACGGCGGGACCTCGCCGCCTTCCTCATCGACCACCTGTCCTGGAAGGACCCCGTCATGAACCTCGGAATCCGTTACGCCGCCCTGTCCGACACGGGCCTTGTCCGCGAGAGCAACCAGGACACCGCCTACGCCGGGGCCCGCCTGCTCGCCGTCGCCGACGGCTACGGCAACGGAGGAGCCCCCGCGAGCGCCGCCGCCGTGGACGCGCTCAAGCACCTCGAAATCGACAGCATCCCGGCAGGCAGTCTCCTTAACGTCCTCGAAGACGCCATCGACCAGGCCAAGCAGGCCGTGCACGGCGTCGCTGGGACAGCCGCTTCCCCGGACGAGGCCGGCACCACCCTCACCGCGATGCTCTGGACCGGCTCTCAGCTGGCCCTCGTCCACATCGGCGACTCCCGCGTCTACCTCCTGCGCGACGGGGAGTTGTTCCAGATCACCCACGACCACACCATGGTGCAGTCGATGGTCGACGAGGGACGCCTTGCCCCGGAGGAAGCCGCCTCCCACCCTCAGCGTTCGCTGCTGATACGAGCCCTGGGCCAGGGAGCCGATGCCACCCCGGAGATGCGCCTGCACGACGCCCGGCGGGAGGACCGTTACCTGCTCTGCTCCGACGGCCTGTCGGCTGTCGCGCCGACCGAAGACATCCGCCGAGTGCTCTCCGAGACCAGGGAGCCCGAGCAGGCGGTCCGCGAACTCATCGCCCTCGCCAACGACTCCGGCGGCCCCGACAACATCAGCTGCGTGGTCGCCGACGTCATGGAGCTCCAGCAGTAGGAGCGAGCGGCATGCACTTCGAGTGGCGCCAAATCCGCTCCACCGAACTCATCCGTGAAGCCGACGAATACCGACTCGCCCAACGAGCCAGGAGACCCGAGTCGGCTGCCCGCGCCATGGCTGCCAGCACTTCGCGACCAACTCCACGGCGACTGCTGGCTTGGCTCCGGGGGTGAATGATCACGCTGCCGTGGGCGTGGCCACAGGCGTAGGTCCGTAGCGAGGCGGCCACGGCTGTTGTCGATCCACCGTTGCGCGTGCTGATAGCCCTGGGCCTTGTACTCGATGCCCTGCAGCATGCACTCCAGCTTGTCGGCGTCGCGGGCGCA
>NZ_JBTVYK010000055.1:0-48551 GCF_054788135.1 Streptomyces sp. O3 | reverse complement strand
CCCCCGTACCGCGCCGCCGTCCGGCCGCGTCCCCAGCGCCGCCGACGCCGCGGTCGCCGCCGGGTCCGCGGCGGGCGGCATGTCCTGGTACTACGACCGCTGACCCGCACCGCACGCGCACGGCATGACGAGGGGCCCGCCTGCCAGGCGGGCCCCTCGTCATGCCACCGGCGTCAGCTCCAGCGCGGCTGCTCCAGGATCCGCACCACCGCGCAGGACAGGCCCAGGCCCGAGCCCACCCCGAACATCAGGACGTGGTCACCGGCCTGGAGTTCCTTGTGCTCGACCAGGTGGTGGAACTCGGCGATGGCGTCGCTGGCCCCCAGGTGCCCGCTCTGGCGGCCGAACTCCAGGGTGCCCTGAGAGGCCTTGAGTCCCAGCGGCCCGAGGAAGTACTGGAGGTAGTCCTCGTTGCCCGCCGCGGGGTGCACCACGCGCGCGATGTCGCCGATGCCGACCCCCGCCTCGGCGAGCGTCCTCGTGGCCGTACGCGCCTGGGCCGCACCGGCGGTCTTCCCGGCGTCCGCCGGGGTCAGGCTGCCCTGGTAGTCAGCCGCGCGCCGCTCCAGGTCCATCTTGGCGCCGATCGTGCAGCCGGGCGGGAACAGCGGCTCGCCGCCGCGGCTCATCTCCTCGAGTTCCGGGGCGGAGACGGAGTTGAGGGCCAGCAGCTGGGCGAAACCCCCGCGCCGGGACAGCACCGTCGCCGTACCCGCGTCCCCGAGTACCAGGCCGTGATGGGAACGGAACCGGTCCACCAGCGGATGGCCGAAGTTGTCGGCACAGGTGATCAGGGCCGCCGTCCGCTCCGGCGACGCCAGCAGGAAGCACGCCGCCATCTCGGTGGCCGCGAGCATGCCCTCGCACCCCTGCCGCAGCCCGATGGCCGGGATCTCCCGGTTCACCGTGTGGCGCAGGATGTAGTGCTGGGGCGTCCAGGAGTCGGGCCCCTGGTGGCCCGCCGCGACATGGACCAGGACGCTGATGTCGTCGGCGGTGTGCCCGGACCGCTCAAGGGCCTGCTGTCCCGCCTCGACCGCCATCTCGGGAGCGGACACGTCACCGGCGACGAACGCGCCGACCCACCCCGTCCCGCGCTGCGACTCGTCGCAGTCACCGGCCGCGATGGCGTCCTCGATCGTGACCTGCTCGGGCAGATACGCGCCCACTCCGCTCAGGTACATCCCGTCGAACTTCACGGCTCAGCCAGCCCGCTCGACGGCCACGGTCACATGCCTGGGCGTGGCGAGCGCGTGCGTCTGGTACCACTCGCGCCCGGTCACGCGCAGCGTCGGATACCGGTCCAGCAGAGCGCCCAGCGCGACCTTCGCCTCCAGACGGGCCAGATGGGCGCCCAGGCAGATGTGGATGCCGTGGGTGAAGGCGAGCTGGTGGTTGGGCGTGCGGTGGATGTCGAAGCGGTCCGGGTCGGCGAAGGCGCGCTCGTCCCAGTTGGCCGACTGCAGCGAGATCATCACGAGCTGGTCGGCGGGGATGGTCGCGCCGCCGAGCGTCAGCTCCGTGTTCGTCACCCGGCCCGCGTCCGGCACCGGCGGCACGTACCGCAGGATCTCCTCGACGGCGCCCGGAATCAGGGAGCGGTCCGCCCTGATCTCCGCCAGGGCCTCGGGGTGCTCGTCGAGACAGCTCACCATGTTGCCCAGCAGGCCCATGGTCGTCAGATGGCCCGCGAGCAGCAGCAGGGCCGAGAAGTTGACGATCTCGTCCTCGCTGAGGCGGCGGCCGTCCACCTCCGCGTGCACGAGTCGGCTGATCATGTCGTCCCGCGCCTGGACGCGGCGCTTGTGGGCGTGCTCGCGCAGATAGCCGAGCAGCTCCTGCATGGCCTTCTCGCGGGCCGCCACGAACGCGGGGTTGGTGGGGTCCTCGGCGGCGAGGGCGAGCTGCGCGTCGGCGCACCGCTGGAGGACCGGCCGGTCCTCGCGCGGCACGCCCAGCAGCTCGGAGATGACGTTGAGCGGCAGCTGGTAGGCGAGGTCGGCGGCGATGTCGATCTCGTCCTGGTCCGCGACCCGGTCGAGCAGCTCGGCCACGAGCGCTTCGACGCGCGGCGTGAACTGGGTCAGCATCCGCGGTGTGAAGCCCTGGCTCAGCAGCCCGCGCAGATGCTTGTGGTCCGGCGGGTCGAGCGCGGAGAGGTTGCCGTCGATGAACTCCTGGGCCGGCACCACGCGGTTCATGTCGTTGGAGAACGCGGCCCAGTCCGAGAAGGCCTGCACCGCGTCCGCGTGCCGGAGTATGCGCCAGCACCCCATGGTCTCGTCGAAGAAGACCGGCTGATGGTCCCGCATGTACCGGGACCACGCGCGGAGCGACTTCCCGTCGTCCACGAAGTAGGGCTCGCGTGTCGGCGCGTCCTGGATGGTCATGCGGTGGTTCCCCCTCGACTCGGGACGGCATCACGGCTGGTCGCGACGCTAGGACCGCGGTAGGGGCGGAACAACCCCAGCCCTACCCCGGTCCTGGCGCACCCCGGCTTTCTGGGGTCGGCGGACCGGCGGCAAGGGGGGGCTCAGGGGACCAGGGACCGGAACAGATCGAGGGAGAGATCGGCCAGCAGGCGTTCGCGCTGGGCGGTGAGGAAGAAGTGCCCGCCGGGCAGCATGCGCAGCCGGAAGTCGCCCGTCGTCACCGCGCCCCACGCCGCCAGGTCATCCCGCGGGCAGTCCGCGTCCTCGGTGCCGCCGAACGCGGACACGGGGCACTCCAGCGGGGGGCCCGGACGGTACCGGTAGGTCTCCAGGACCGTGGTGTCGGCGCGCAGCACCGGCAGATACAGCGCCTTCATCTCGGGGGAGTCGCGGATCACCGGCGGGATCGCCTGGAAGCGGCGGTCCAGCACGTCGAGGAAGGTCTCGTCGGGCAGCGTGTGCATGGGAGGGTGCCGCACCGGCGTGTGCGGGGCGGGCCTGGCCGCCACGCCCAGGTGCGCGGCCCGCAGCCCGTGCCGCTCGCGCAGTTCCCGTACCAGCTCGAAGGCGATCCAGGCCCCCACGCTGTAGCCGAACACGGCGAACGGCTCGCGCAGTTCGGCCGCGATGGCCGCGGCGGCCTCCTGGACGATCGCGTCCACGCTGTACAGCAGCGGGTCGCTCAGCCGCGCCTCCCGGCCCGGCAGCCGCAGCAGCCACGGCTCCACGGCGTCGCCGAGCTCCCGGCTCCAGGCGTGGTACGCGGCGGGCCCGCCGCCCGCGTAGGGCACGCAGATCAGCCGCAGCGGGGCCCCGTGCCGGGCCTCGGGGCGCAGAATCCATCGGTCGAACGGGAGCGTGTCCGAGGTCATGCGGACCAGTCTGCGCGGTCGCGTCCCCAGGGCACCCCCAGGGCTGACCCGAGCAACACCCCAGCAACACCCCGGCCCGCGCGCGGGCGCCCTGGACGAGGGGTAGGACGTGGTGCAGCGCCCTCGCGCGACGGCGTCAGGACGGCGGGGACGCCACCCGCCCGGCGTCGTACCGCTCGCGCCACGTGGCGACGAGGGCGGACATCTCGCGCCGCATGAAGGAGTAGAAATCCCGCATCTCATCGAGCCGGTGTCCGGCTGTGCTGTCCGGGCCCGCGATCCGCAGTCCCTCGGACGCGGCGTCCTCCATGATCCCGAGCACCGCGTTCTGGTTGCCCATCATCGTCGCCCACGCGTGCTCCCGGAACCGGTAGTGGTCCCGCCGGCTGCCCGGCGCGGGCACCCGCTCGACGACGCCGATCCCGATGAGCTGCTTGACCGCGCCGGAGACGGCACCGGAGCTGATCTGGAGCTGTTCGCACAGGTCACCGGCGGTCATCGTGTCCTGCTGGGTGTACAGAAGCGCGGCCATCACCCGCGCCGGGGTCTTCTGCATGCCGCCCTCGGCGAGAGAGAGCGCCAGCCTCTCCGCGGTCGCGCGGAGCCCGGCCTCGTCGCGGTCCATCACGTGCTCCTTCGGTCGTGGTGTGGGGCTGAGGGAGGGGTCCTGGACTCCCTGACGCCCCTCCAGTGTATCGACAACTCTCAAAATTCCGAGTCTTTACAGATCTCTGAAACTTCGGTACGTTCGGAGGCATGATGAACGCGATCGAGCTCCGCGAGCTCACCAAGACCTACGGCGCCCGCCGCGGTCTGGCGGGCCTGACCCTGGACGTGCGCGCCGGAGAGGTCTTCGGCTTCCTCGGCCCCAACGGCGCGGGCAAGACCACCACCATCCGGCTCCTGCTCGACCTGATCCGGCCCACCTCGGGCGCCGCCGTCGTGCTGGGCCTCGACCCCCGCGCCGACGGCGTCGAACTCCGCCGCCGCGTCGGCTACCTCGCGGGCGACTTCGTCTGCGACGGCCGTCAGAACGTACGCGGCTACCTGCGCTTCCTCGCCGCGCTGCGCGGCGGCGTGCCGCAGGCGCGCATCGACGACCTCGCCGAACGCCTCGGCCTGGACCAGACCGCCAAGATCAAGAAACTCTCCAAGGGCAACCGGCAGAAGGTCGGCCTGGTCCAGGCCTTCATGCACCGGCCCGAACTGCTGATCCTGGACGAACCCACCTCAGGTCTGGACCCGCTCGTCCAGCACAGCTTCCTCCAGCTGGTCTCCGAAGCCGCCGCCAGCGGCCAGACCGTCCTGATGTCCAGCCACATCATGAGCGAGGTCGAGGCCGTCGCCGACCGCGTCGGCATCATCCGCGACGGCGCCCTCGTCGCCCTCGACAGCGTCGAGAGCCTGCGCGCCGACGCCGTACGCGACATCGAGATCACCCTCGGAACCCCCGTACCCGCCGATACCTTCACCCGCGTCCCCGGCGCGACCCGGCTGCGCCTCGACGCCACCGGCACCACCCTCACCGGCCAGTTCTCCGGCAGCCCCGACCCGCTCATCAAGGCACTCGCCGCCCACACCGTCACCGGCCTGCGCGCCACCGAACCGGCCCTGGAGGACCTCTTCCAGACCTACTACGAGGGCGCCGAGTCCGCCCCGCGCACCGAACCGGCCCCGGCCGCCTGACCCCCGCACCCACCCCGCCAGCGGCCCGCCCCACCCGTCAGCGGCCCCACTCGCCAGCGGCCCGCCCCGTCAGCGGCCCGCCCAGGACCGGAGAGGACCACCCCCATGCGCACCGCCCTGTTCACCAAATCCCTCGCCGACAACCGCCGTTCGATGATCGCGTGGGCCGTCGGCTGCGCCGTCGTCGGCATCGGATACGCCTCCACCTACCCGGACCAGAAGAACAACACCGACAACCTGCCCGAGGCGATGCGCGACGCCCTGCACATCGACGCCACCGCCGCCGGATACCTCCATGCCACCGTCTTCGGCCTGATCCTGCCGCTGCTCGCCCTGGTCTACGGCGTCGCCGCGGGCTCCCGCGCCACCGCCGCCGACGAGGAGTCGGGACAGCTGGACCTGGTGCTCGCCCACCCCGTCACCCGCACCAAACTGGTGCTCCAGCGCTTCGCGAGCGTGGCCGTCGGCGCCGCGGCGATCGCGTTCCTCGTCTGGCTGGCGCTGCTCTCCGTCCGCGACAGCGCGGAGCTCACCAGCATCACCCCTGGCGAGTTCCTCGCCCAGTGCGCGCACCTGTTCCTGCTCGCCATCACGTTCGCCGCGCTCGCCTTCGCGATCGGCGCCGCCTTCGGCAGCAAGGCCGCCGTCCTCGTCGGCGCCACCGTCGTCGGCGTACTCGGCTACATCGCGCACACCATGGCCGCGCAGATCGGGGCCGACTGGTTGGCCAACCTCTCCCCGTTCCACTACTACATCGGCGGCGAGCCCCTGCGAAACGGCTTCCAGTGGGGCGACGCGAGCGTGCTCCTCATCGCCTCCGCGCTCCTCCTCGCGGCGGGGACCTACCGCTTCAACCACCGCGACGCCAACAGCTGAACCACGATCAACTGAACCAAGATCAATTGTCAGTGGCGGGTGCCAAGATCGAAGCATCGAGTCGGACACACCGAGTCGAGGCCCGAACGGGGAGGGACCCGCCATGCCCAAAAACCAGAGCCAGAACTACATCAACCACGTCGCCCTCGTCCTGGACGCCAGCTCGTCCATGTCGCACCTGAGCCGCAAGGTCGTCGAGGTCGCCGACCAGCAGATCGCCTACCTGGCCCGCCGCTCACAGGAACTGGACCAGGAGACCCGCGTCACGGTGTACGTCTTCGCGGACCGCGTGTCCTGCGTCATCTACGACAAGGACGTGCTGCGCATGCCGTCCCTCCAGCAGATGTACCAGCCCGGCGGAATGACGGCACTGCTGGCGGCCACCCTCAAGTCCCAGCGGGAACTGGCGCAGACGGCCCAGCTGTACGGAGACCACAGCTTCCTGACGTTCGTCCTCACCGACGGCCAGGAGAACGCCAGCCACCGCTGCCCCGACGCCCCGGCCAAGAACCCGCGCGCCCTGGTCGAGGCCGTGGCCACGATGATCGAGACACAGCAGGACAACTGGACGCTGGCCGTCCTCGTACCCGACCAGGCGGGCAAGCGCGAAGCCACCCAATGCGGCTTCCCGCAGGACAACATCGCCATCTGGGACGCCACCAGCACCCGAGGCCTCCAGGAAGCCGGACAGGTCATCCAGGACGCCACCGAGAAGTTCATGGTCGGCCGCACCCAGGGCATCCGCGGCTCACGCGCCGTGTTCTCCACCGGCGCCGACACCGTCAACAAGGACACCATCAAGGCAGCGGGCCTCACCCCGGCCGACCCCGCCGCCTACGCACTGATCCCGGTGACCCGCGACGCCGCCATCCGCGACTGGGTCACCGAAAACGGCCACACCTACCGCACCGGCGGCGCGTTCTACCAGCTCAGCAAGTCCGAGAAGATCCAGGCACGCAAGCAGATCGCCGTCCTGGAAAAGAAGACCGACCGCGTCTATACCGGCCCCGAAGCCCGCGCCCTCCTCGGCCTCCCGGACACCGAAGCCCGCGTCAAGCCCGACCACAACGACGACTTCACCATCTTCGTCCAGAGCACCAGCGTCAACCGCAAACTCGTCCCGAGCACCCGCCTCCTCCTCATGCTCTGAACACCGAACGGGCCTCACGACGACGGGTACAGGGGGCGCTGAGCTGCGGTGGAGCCCCGCCGGAGCCGGTCGTGCCCCTCCCGCACGCTCGCTATCGTCACTCTGACGGGCCGGGGCGGTGCATCCTTCCCGCGCCGACACGGAAGGGGACCGGACGCCATGATCGAACAAATGGACGCTGTGGGGCGCACCGCGCTGATCACCGCGGCCATGAGAGCCATCGAGTACCGACGGACCGACCGGCTCCACGACGACCAGTACGCGGACCTGCTCAGCGGCGAACTGGGACCCGCGCTCCTCGACGAGCTGACCGCCGGCATGACCGAAGACCAGAAGCGCAGGCTGCTGAGCGTCTTCGACCTCAACGCCGTCCGCACCCGCTTCTTCGACGACTGCCTGCTGCACGAGGCCCGGACGGTCCCCCAGATCGTGTCGCTCGCCTCCGGCCTGGACTCCCGCGCCTACCGGCTCGACTGGCCCGCCCACACCCGCTACTTCGAGATAGACCGCCCCGCCGTCATGCGGTACAAGGCGGACCGCCTCGACGGCGTCCGTACCAGGACGGACCACCGGACGATCTCCGCCGACCTCACCGAAGACGGCTGGGACGAGCAGCTGCTGGCGGCGGGATACGACCCCGGCCAGCCGTCGGTCTGGCTGATGGAAGGCCTGCTCTACTACATCCCCGAGCCCGACGCACACCAGCTGCTCGACCGCGTCCAGGCCCGCACCGCCCCCGGCAGCGTACTGGCGGCGGACATCGCCGGGACCAAGGCCGTAGCGGGCCAGATCGACGCCTTCGCCCGCTGGGGCTGCCCCTGGGTGTTCGGCACGGACGAGCCCGCAGCGTTCCTGGACGCGCACGGCTTCACTCCGCAGGAGGTCACCGTCCCCGGCGAACACTCCACCGCCTACGGCCGCCTGACGGAGTCCGCGCCGCGCTCCGCGAGCGTCAACCGCCCGGTATTCCTCACGCGAGGAATACGCCGGTAGCGGCGACGGAGTGACAGAGCCCCAGACACGACGCCAAGCGTGCAACTTTCCGGCGCTCTGGACCGTCTCACGCAATACCAGAGTTACGCGACCTAGGGGGTCATAATGCGACGGATAGGAGCGATGGCGGCGGTGGCGGTACTCGCGGCCGCCACGCTGGGGACGGCGGCGGGCACCGCGGGCGCGGCGCCCGCCGAGAGCCCGCGCGCGGCGACGACCTGCCCGACGGGCTGGGGCAGCGGCGCCGAGGGCGGCGCGGCCGTGGGAGCCGACCACCTGGAGAACGTCAGGACCGGACAGCACCCGTGCTACGACCGCATCGTGTTCGACGTGCCCGGCGGCGGCGACCAGCTCGGCTACCACGTCCAGTACGTGGACCAGTTCTCCGCGGACCCCTCGGGCGAGCAGATACCGGTCGCCGGCGGCGCGATCCTCGACATCCGCGTCGGCGCGTGGAGCTACGACCTGGAGGCCGGCACGCCGACCTATCCGGGCCAGGTGGGCGAGCCGCTGCCCGGCGTGGACATCAGCGGGTACAGCACCTTCCGGGACACCCGGTTCGGCGGCACCTCCGAGGGCCAGACACAGGTCGGCCTCGGCGTCCGCGCCCGCCTGCCGTTCCGCGTGATCCAACTGAACGACCGGGTCGTGGTCGACGTGGCCCACAGCTGGACGAGCTGAGGACCGGACGCGGCGGCGGGCGGCGCGGCCGAAGAGCGCTTCGGACGCGCCGCCCGCCGCCGGAGGGTCAACGGGCCGGGTCCGGCTCCGAGATCACTGTGCAGGTGAAGGTGAGCCTCAAGTCCTGGACGGCGCTCACCTTGACGCACGGGCGGCCGTCCGGATCCGGCGCCATGCGCTCGGCGCTGAGCAGAACGGGCTGGTCGAACTCGACATACCGCAGGAACACGGTGTCGAAGGCGATCGGGACGACGGGCGTGTCGGCCTCAGCCTGGGCGATCTGGCCGACCGCCTCAAGGAGTGCCATGCCCGGTACATGGTCGTGCGGGTGGTCGAAGAGCACCGAGTGGCCGGTGTCGACGCGCAGTCGCCAGGTGTGGTCGGCATCCGTGGGCGACAGTACGACGTCCCGTTCGTCGCCGCGGCCCACCAGCGCGGCCGACACCGGTTCCGTGACCGGCAGGGCGCGGGCGAAGGCGGCGGGCGCGTCAGCGTAGGAGCCGCGCAGACGGTCGTAGATCGCCGGAGGGTGCGTGGTGTAGTTGAGCTTGGCGCCGCCGATGGTCCGGCCGTCGCGCAGGACGACCACCCGCGAGCACAGATGGACCGAGCCGAGCCGACGCCGGCTCACCGAGGTGTGGGCGACCAGCAGTTCCACCTCGACCGCGCCGTCCCCGACCCGCAGGCCGCGCGGGTCGACGGTGGACTCCAGAAGCTCCCAGCCGAGCCGGTGGTCGAGCGGGATTCCGTGCACGGTGTGCGTCAGCAGCGCCAGGGCCTGGCGGATGCTCTCGGTGACGAGGAGCGGGCTGTAGCGTCCGCCCAGCCGGTAGAAGGAGTGGTCGGCCGGCCATCGGACGACGACCCTCTGTTCGCGATCGGAGATCATCTCCCAGTCGATGACCAGGGCCTCGGCTGGGACGACCTTGCGTACGAGCCCTCTGTTCACCTCCGCCGTGGAGGGGCGGGGGGCGGTGCGGAGCGTGTCGGTGGTGCCAGTAGCCATACGTGTTCTCTCCCCTGGAACGACGTGACGTGCTGGGCGTGACATGCAGGAGGCTTCTTGATCTGTCGGGCTGCAGGCATAAAATAAAGAAGGTATTTCTTTTTGTCGAGTGCTTCGCGAGGTAGCAGCCATGAGTGTCCGGACCGTCAAACAGGAGAGGGCTGTCCGTACCCGTGCGGCTCTCGTGCGCGCAGCGGCCGAGGTCTTCGGTGAGAACGGGTTCGCCGGGGCGAGCATGACCCAGATCGTGGACCGGGCCGGGCTGACGCTCGGCGCCATGTACTTCCACTTCAGGTCGAAGGAGGAGCTGGCCCGCGAGATCGTCGCCAACCAACCCGACCTGGTCGTACCGCCGTTGGAGTCCACCGGGCTGCAGCAAGCCATCGACGTGACGCTGACCTGGGCGTACCAGCTGAGCAGCGACCGGATGCTGCTTGCCGGGGCGCGGCTCGTGACGGACCAGGACCAGTTCCTGGGGTCGTCGGAGAACTCCCACGAGCAGTGGACGAAGGTCGTCGCCGAGATCTTCCAGGACGCGAAGCGCCGGCGTGAGCTGAAAGCCGGAGTGGACGTGGAGGCGCTGGCCAGGCTGCTGGTCAACGCGTGCACGGGCGCGCAGATGCACGCGCGCCTGGCGAGCGGGTACCAGGACCTGCCTGCGCGGGTGGTGGAGATCTGGCAGTGCCTGTTGCCGGGCGTGGCGGTGCCGAGCGCCGTCAAACGCGTCGAGTTGGGTCTTGAGCGAGGTCAGAAGCGGAGCCAGGAGCGGTGAGCGCACCGGACGCGGCCGCCCCGCGGGTGGTGGTGACCGGCGCGACCGGCGCGGTCGGACGGCACGTGACCCGACTGCTCGCACGGCGCGGCGCCGTGCGGTCCCTGGTGCGGGACGCGGACAAGGCCGCGCGGCTCGGCCTGCCCGGCCGGATCGTCGTCGGCGACTACAGCCGACCGCAGGGCCTGGAGCCGGCGTTCGCGGGAGCCGACGCGGTCTTCGTGGTCACCGCCGACCCGCTGCGGCCCGAGCAGGACGCGCACATCCTGGACGCCGCGAAGGCCGCCGGGGTGCGTCGCGCCGTCAAGCTGTCCTGGCTCGCGGTGGCCGACCCGGACGCCGACGACCTGGTGGCCCGCTGGAACCGGGAGAGCGAGCGGTCGCTGCGCGCCTTCGGCCTGGACTGGACGGTGCTGCGGATCCGTACGCCGATGTCGAACGCGCTGTCCTGGGCCGCCTCGATCCGTGAGGAGTCCGTCGTCCGCGCCCTCGGCGGCCACGCGCGGACCGCGTGTGTGGACCCGCGGGACGTGGCCGAGGCGGCGGTGCGCGTGCTGACCGAGGAGGGGCACGCGGGCCGGACGTACGCGCTGACCGGGCCCGAGGCCGTCAGCGCGCGCGAGCAGACCGAGCAGCTCGGGCGGGCGCTCGGGCGGCCGTTGGGGTTCGAGGAGCTCACCGAGGAGCGGGCCCTGGAGCGCTGGTCGGCGCGGCTGCCGACGGCCCTGGCCGAGGCGCTCCTGCAGGCCGCGCGGCGGCGCGGGGCGGGGGAGTCCGGGGGAGTGACGGGGGACCTCGCCGAACTGCTCGGGCGTGCACCCGCTACCTTCGCTGCGTGGGCGGACGATCACGCGGCGGAGTTCGGCCGCGGGTAGTCCGCCCCGACCGGATGCACGGTGCCATGGAGATCGGCACGCCACGGCCGGGGGACGCCCGGTACGGGAGACGACGAGAGGCGGGGGAAAATGGTCGACGGACAAGGGCTGTTGGACGGCAGGACGGTCATGGTGACCGGAGCGTCCAGCGGCATCGGGAGGGCCGCGGCGCGGCAGTTCGCCGCGGAGGGGGCGGCGGTCGTGCTGATGGCGCGGCGGGCCGGGCGACTGTATGAACTCGCCGCTGAGATAGGGAAGTCAGGCGGCCGGGCCGTGGTGTCCGTCGGCGACGTGACCTCCGACGCCGACGTACGCGACGCCGTCGCCGCCGCCGTGGACGCCTTCGGCGGGCTGGACGCGGCGTTCAACAATGCGGGCTGGGGCACGATCGGGCCCGCGCTGCACGAGACGGACGACAAGCTGTACGACCAGATCATGGACGTCAACGTGCGCGGGGTGTGGAACTGCCTCAAGCGGCAGATCCCGGTGATGCTGGAGTGCGGCTCGGGCGGCTCGATCGTCAACACCTGTAGCACGGCAGGGTCGTTCGCGACCGGTGCGGTCGCGCCGTACGTCGCCGCGAAGCACGCCGTGCTCGGCCTCACGCGGGCGGCGGCCGCCGAGTACGGGGATCGCGGGATCCGGGTCAACGCCCTGATGGTGGGTGCCACGCACACCGAGCTGATCGAGCAGGCGATCGAGGAGAAGCCCGAACTGGCGGCGTCCGCAGGATCGCGGGCGGTCATCAAGCGGATGGCCGACCCGAGGGAGGTGGCCCACGCGGCCGTGTGGCTGTGCAGCGACCGGGCGTCGTTCGTCACCGGGGGAGCGGTCCCGGTGGACGGGGGATGCGACGCGGTCTGACCCCCCCCGCGGGGCACGGTCGGCGACTCCGGCTTTCCTAAAAACAAAAAGCCCACTATTATTTTGCTTACGGAGGAGGGCCGCCGCTCGCGTACGCCCGGCCCGAGTGTCGTCGCACGGAGGGGCATCATGGAGATCAAGGTCTTGGGCGCGCTGACCGTCACCGAGGGGGAGACGTCGATCGCCCCCACGGCCGCCGAGCCGCGCCGGGTGCTCGCCCTCCTCGGGGCGCTCGCCGGCCGGATCGTGCCGAGCGGACTCCTCGTAGAGGAGGCCTGGCCCGACGGGGCGCCACACCAGGCCAAGCACATGCTCCGGTCGTACGTAAGCCAGTTGCGGGAGCTGATCGCCGCCGCACTGTGCGAGCACGGGCACAGCGACGGGACCGGACACGAGCGCGGCCGACGGCGGGCCGTCGAGGTCCTCGCCGACCTGCCGGGCGGCTACCGGCTCGACGGCGGCCAGGACACCTGCGACGCCTGGGAGTTCGAGCGGGCCGTCGGCGCCGGATATCGCGCGATGGCCACCGGGGACCTCGACACCGCGGCGCGACGGCTGCGCGAGGCGCTCGGGCTGTGGCGCGGGGAGCCGCTCGCGGACGTCGTGCCCGGACCGCACCTCGCCGCGCAGATCGACCGGCTGATGCAGTCCCGCGACCGGGCGGCGGGGCAGTGGATCGAGGCGGAGCTGCGCAGCGGGCGGTACCGCGAACTGGCCGCCGACCTCCCGACGTTGCAGCTGGCCGCGTGGCTGCGGGAGCGGCTGCCGCCGGTGCTCAACCAGTGCGGAGATCCGGGAGAGGCGCTGGCGGCGTATCAGCGGCTGCTGCGCGAGGAGTCGAGGCCGTCCGGGGCGGGCGAGCCCCGGTCGGCGGTTCCCGGACGGGGAGCGGCTCGGATCCCACCGCCCTACGCCAGGGGCGTCCTGGGCCGAGAAGCCGCGGCTCCACCTGACGGACTGCGGGCAGCGGCGTTGGTGTGAGGGACGGGGATTCTCAGAATCGAGGACACAGCGCCGGGCGCTTGTCTGGAACGTGGGCTGCGCCCTGGGCACCTGGTCCACGTAAGACGAGAGGATCTCCATGGCCGGTCTGCCGTCCATCGACAGCTATCCGATACCGCTCGCCTCCGCCCTGCCCGCCAACGTGCCGCAGTGGTCCGTCGACCCCGGACGGGCGGTGCTGCTCGTCCACGACATGCAGCGCTACTTCCTGAAGCCGTTCCCCGAGCCGTTGCGCAGCCAACTCATCGCCAACGCCGCCGCGTTGCGGGAGCACTGCGCCGCGCAGGGCATTCCCGTCGCCTACACGGCGCAGCCCGGAGGGATGACGCCCGAGCAGCGGGGACTGCTGAAGGACCTGTGGGGGCCCGGCATGCGGACCGCGCCCGCCGACCGGGAAGTGGTCGACGAACTGGCGCCCGCGCCGGGGGACTGGCGGCTCACCAAGTGGCGCTACAGCGCGTTCTTCAAGAGCGATCTGCTGGAGCGGATGCGCCGCGCCGGCCGTGACCAGCTGATCGTCTGCGGGGTGTACGCGCACGTCGGCGTGCTCATGAGCGCCGTCGACGCGTTCACCAACGACATCGAGACCTTCCTCGTCGCCGACGCGGTCGCCGACTTCACCGAGCACGACCACTGGCTGGCCCTGAACTACGCGGCCCGTCGCTGTGCCGTCGTCACCACTGTCAAGGAGATCATCGGATGAGCGGCCGAGAGCGTGCGGCTTCCCTGGGCCCTGACCCGCTCGGCCGGGTGCTCGCGCCGAACCCGCCGGCGTTCGCCGTGCTGCACCGGCCCGAGACCACCGGCGATGACGCCGTCGACGTGCTGCTCGGGAAGGTGTCGCTGCCCCGTACCCTGGCCGACGTCCCCGTGCCCGAAACGGGAGCCGCGACCGGCGAGCCGTACCAGGAGGTGCTCGCCCTCGTACCGTACCGGCAGATCGCCGAGCGCGGCTTCGAGGCGCCGGACGACGAGGCGCCGCTGATCGCGCTCGCCGTCACCGAGCAGCAGCGGGCGCCGCTCGACGAGGTGCTGCGGCGCGTGCCCGACGCCGCCATCGAGCTGCGCGACGGCCGCTTCGACGTGGGCGACGCCGAGTACGCCGACACCGTCCGCCGGGTCGTCAAGGACGAGATCGGCGCCGGCAAGGGCGCCAACTTCGTCATCAAGCGCTCCTTCACCGCCGAGATCACCGACTACGGCGTGCATCTCGCTCTCGCGTTCTTCCGCCGTCTGCTGGAGCGCGAGCAGGGCGCGTACTGGACGTTCATCGTGCACACCGGCGACCGCGTCTTCGTCGGCGCCACCCCCGAGCGGCACGTCAGTCTCGCTGACGGCGTCGCCGTCATGAACCCCATCAGCGGCACCTACCGCTACCCGGCCTCCGGCCCCACCCTCGACGGCGTCATGGACTTCCTCGCCGACCGCAAGGAGGCCGAGGAGCTCTACATGGTGGTCGACGAGGAACTCAAGATGATGGCGCGGATCTGCGAACAGGGCGGTCGCGTCGTGGGCCCGTATCTCAAGGAGATGGCGCGGCTCGCGCACACCGAGTACTTCATCGACGGCCGCACCGACCGGGACCCGCGCGAGATCCTGCGCGAGACGATGTTCGCGCCGACCGTGACCGGCAGCCCGCTGGAGAGCGCCGCCCGCGTCATCGGCGCGTACGAGCCGCACGGCCGCGGCTACTACAGCGGCGTCGTGGCCCTCGTCGGACGCGACGCGCACGGCGGCCGCACCATGGACTCGTCCATCCTCATCCGCACCGCCGAGATCGAGGGCGACGGCCGCATCCGCATCGGCGTCGGCGCCACCCTCGTCCGCCACTCCGACCCGGACTCCGAGGTGGCCGAGACGCACGCCAAGGCCGCCGGGCTGGTCGCCGCGCTGGAGGACGGCGGGCCGACCCGGTTCGGCGGCCACCCGCGGGTGCGCGCCGCGCTCGCCGAACGCAACGGCCCCATCGCCGACTTCTGGCTCACCGAACACGGCGGACGCGCCCGCACCGAGCCGTCGCTCGCCGGGCGGCGGGTCCTCGTGGTGGACGCCGAGGACACCTTCACCTCCATGATCGAGCAGCAACTCCGAGCCATGGCCCTGGAGGTGACGGTCCGTCGCTTCGACGAGCGGTACTCCTTCGACGGCCATGACCTCGTCGTGATGGGGCCAGGACCGGGCGACCCGCGCGAGACCGACCACGCCAAGATCGCTCATCTGAACAGGGCGATCGGCGTGCTCCTCGACGAACGCAGGCCGTTCCTCGCGGTGTGCCTCAGCCATCAGGTGCTCAGCATGAACCTGGGGCTCGAACTGCGCCGCAGGGACGTGCCCAACCAGGGCGTGCAGCGGGAGATCGACCTGTTCGGCAGCCGCGAACGCGTCGGCTTCTACAACACGTTCGCCGCACACAGCCCCGGCGACAAGTTCGACGCCCCCGACGGCACCGTCGTCGAGGTCAGCCGCGACCCGAAGACGGGCGAGGTGCACGCGCTGCGCGCCCCGCACTTCACCTCGATGCAGTTCCACGCCGAGTCCGTGCTCACCCAGGACGGGCCGCGCATCGTCGCCTCCCGGCTGAGCGAACTCGCCAGGGGGACGCTCGCGGACACCCCGTGGTCTTCCTGTCGCTGACGGCACGGGAAGCGGCCGTACGGACCGGACTCGACACCGCCCGTCCGCTGCTCGCCGCCGACCCGCACCGGTGCTGGCGCGTGCTGACGGCGGCCCGACGACCGCTGTACGAGGAGGTCGCGCGGGCCGTCGTCCGGACTCGGGGACGCACGCGAGCCCAGGTCGCGCGAGCGGTGCTCGACGCGCTCGGGCGCAGCCGGACACCGCGGGCCAGCAGGCCGGGCGTCCGCCTACGCCCGTCCCTTACCGGATTCCTTCGGATTGAGGAGCTCTGAGCGCCCTGTGAACACCGTCCAGGTGACCGCCCCGCGGCGCGGGAAGGACAGTCCCACCCCGGCCGACGGGCCCACCCCGGCCGACGGGCCCGCGCACGGTGGTCATGTGCTCGCCGAGGCCGACGGCGAAAGCCCCGATGTCGTCCTCGTCGCCACCGGCGCCGAGGTCCAGGTCGCCCTCGCCGCCCGCGCGATACTCCAGCGGGAGGGCATCGCCACCCGTGTCGTCTCCATGCCGAGCGTCGAGCGCTTCCGGAAGCAGAGTCAGGAGTACCGGGAGGCGGTCCTGCCGCCCGGCGTGCGCGCCCGCGTCTCCGTTCAGGCGGGCGCCGCGCTCGGCTGGTACGCGCTGATCGGCGCGGCCGGGGAGAGCGTCGGCCTGGCGCAGTTCGGCGCCTTCGCCGCGTACCGCTCGCTCTACCGGCAGCCCGGACTCACCCCCGAGCGAGTGGCCGCCGCGGCGCGCGGCAGCCTGAAGCGGGCGAAGTGAGCGGCACGGGCGGCCTCGGCGCCGAGCGCCTGATCGCGTCCGGCGCCGTCAGCACCCTGCCCGAGTACATGCCGCGGCAGTCCCGCGCGCGTCCGCACCGGGCTGCCTGACACCGTGGCCCCGGCCCTGGAGACCCGCACATGACGACGACGATCTCGTCCTCGCCCCCGCGACCCCGGCCGCGCGGGCGGCGTGGAGGGCGGCATCACGACGGGCGAGCCGCTGCGGGTACGGGCCGCGATGAAGCCGATCGCGACGGTCGACGTACGCTCCGGCGAGCCTGCCAAGGCCCACCGCCAGCGCTCCGACGTGTGCGCGGTGCCCGCAGCCGGGATCGTCGCCGAGGCCATGGTCGCGCTGGTCCCCGCGGACGCGGTCGCGGAGAAGTGGGAACCTGACACACCACACGCCCCCGACTGGTCCGCCCCCGTGCGCTCCCGCACGATGCGGGTGCGGGGGAGACCACCGGCGTCGACACGGCTGCCGAGCAGCCCCCGCAGACGGCGTCGGCCGTGCCCCCTCTCCCCCGACGAGGGCACGGCCGACGCTTCCGCTGTACCGGGCCTGATCCGCTGTACCGGGGCCTGGTCCGCGGACAGCCCCTAGGCAGCCGCCGGGGCCTGCCTCCGGTCCTGGTCCCGGTCCTCGCCCTGCGCCGCCGACGGGGACGAGGACGGGGACGGCTGCCGCAGGGGCCGTACCGGGGCCGACCCGCCCCGCGGGAACGTGCTGCCGGTCAGGGCCAGCAGCGGGCGGGACTTGACGGCCGTCTCCTCGAACTCCGCCTCCGGCGAGGACAGGGCGATCACAGCGCCGCCCACCCCGTACCGCAGCCGTCCCGGAGTCAGCACCGCCGTGCGGATCACCACGCTGAGGTCGGCCGCGCCGGAGAGCGAGAAGTAGCCGATCGCGCCCGAGTACACGCCGCGCGGGCCCGCCTCCAGGCCGTCGATGATCTCCATGGTGCGGATCTTCGGCGCGCCCGTCATCGAGCCGGGCGGGAACGCCGCGCGCACGCAGTCCACCGGCGAGCTGTCCGCGCGCAGCCGCGCCCGGACCGTGCTGACCAGCTGGTGGACCGTCTCGTACGTCTCGACCTGGAACAGCTTCTCGGCCTCGACCGAGCCGGGTTCGGCGCAGCGGCCCAGGTCGTTGCGGACCAGGTCCACGACCATCAGGTTCTCCGCGCGGTCCTTCTCGTCCGTCATCAGCTCCGCGACCAGTACGGCGTCGTCCTCCGGGGTCGCCCCGCGCGGCCGGGTGCCCTTGATGGGCTTGGACTCCACCAGACCGTCGGCGGCCACCCGCACGAACCGCTCCGGGGAGGTGGACAGGACCGACAGTTCGCCGAAGCGCAGCAGCGCGCCGAACGGGGCGGGGCTGACGCGGCGGAGCACCCGGTAGCTCGCCCACGGGTCGAAGTCGCCGCGTGCCTCGGCCATGTTGGTCAGGCACACCTCGTAGCTCTCGCCTTCGGCGATCTTCGCCAACGCGGTGTCGACCAGGCCGAGATACTCGCCCCGGTCATGCCGCAGCGTCACCTCGGCGTCGGGCACGGCCAGCGGCTTTCTCGACATCGGTCGGCCAGCCAGGCGGTCGAGGACGCGGGCGGTGTCGCGCAGCCAGCGCCGCGCGGGTTCGGCGCGGTCGTCCTCCGCGAGCGCCAGGAGATACGTCATGCCCTTCGCATGGTCGAACACCACACCCCGGTCCGCGAACACCATCGCGGCGTCCGGCTCCTCGGAGCGGTGCGCGGCACTGCCGCCGCACTCGGCCTTCAGCTCGTAGCCGAGATAGCCGACCCAGCCGAGCGCGAAGTCGAAGGGCAGCTCAGGCACCGTCGTACGGAGGGCCGCCAGGTCGCGTTCCAGCCAGGTCAGGAAGTCGCCCGAGACCACCTCGGCGCCGGTGGCGGAGTGCACCGTGGCCGTGTTCGTCCACACGTCGGCCGTCACCACGCGGGCCAGCGGACCCGAGGCGTCGCCCATGAAGGAGAAGCGGCCGAGCCTGCCGCGCGAGGGTGCGCCCGTGCTGCTGTCCAGCCAGAACGACGTCCCGCTCGCGCCGAACAGCTCCTCGTACACGGCCTCCTCGCTCCAGTGGGTCCGCAACGTCTGGACGAGAACGCTGAGTTCGCGGGCGGGCGGCGTCGCGCGGGGCGGTGCGGGCTCCGGGTAGACAGGCTCCGGGCGGACAGGTTCTGGGCGGACAGGTTCTGGGCGGACAGGCTCCGGGAGCTCCAGTTCCGGGGCGTGCGCGGGACGCTCGGCGTGCCAACGGCGGGCTGACTCCACGAAGTTGGCGAGCAGGGTCCGGCCGTGCCGGGTCAGGACCGACTCCGGATGGAACTGCACCCCCCACATCGGCCGGGTGCGGTGCCGCAGCCCCATCAGGACGCCGTCCGGGGTCCACGCGGTGGCCTCCAGAACGTCCGGCAGATCGGTCACCGCGAGCGAGTGGTAGCGCACCGCCTCGAAGGGGGAAGGGATGCCGGTGAACAGGCCGTCCCCTTCGTGCAGTACCGGCGACAGCTGGCCGTGCCGGGGCTCCGGGGCTCGCGCGACCGTCGCGCCGTGGGCGTACGCCACGCCCTGGTGGCCCAGGCAGACCCCGAGCAGCGGGAGCTCGCAGTGCTCCACCAGCTCCCGGCAGATCCCGAAGTCGGCGGCGCGCTCCGGGGTTCCGGGGCCCGGCGACAGGACCACGGCGTCGACCTCGGCGAGGCGCCCGATGTGCCAGTCCGGGTCGTCGTTCCGTACGACGACCGGCTCCCGGCCGGTGATCTGGGCCAGGAGGTGGACGAGGTTATGGGTGAACGAGTCGTAGTTGTCGACAAGCAGGATGCGCACGTTGATTCCCGTATTCCCTCGTGAGTCGGCATGGGCAGTGCGGATGTCCGCGGTGCGGGTGTCCGCGGTGCGGATGTCGGCACGCGGTTCCGGCGGCGACAGTACGGACGCCGACCGGACCGGCGGTGGTTCAGGCGGCCCCGCGGGGTGCGGCCACGGCTCCGGGGCGCGCCCCGGAACGGCCGTGACCGAGGGCCGCGGGTGCCGCCGACACCCTGATCAGCATGTGCTCGACCAGCTCCCGGCCCTCCCGGATCCGGATGCTGTTCAGCACCTCCAGCGCGCGCCCGGACTCGTCGGCGATGGCGTACAGCCCGGCCAGGTCGCCCCGGTCGCTGAAGTGCAGCAGGGCCGTGCCGCCGGGCGTGGTCCACAGCGGGGCCTGCGCCAGATAGCGGCGGTGGGCGGCGTAGCCCGGATCGACGTACGCGCACTCGTGCATCGACTGGTAGCGGTAGTCGGCCGGCGCGAGCACGAAGTTGGAGTGCCAGTACACGGTGTCGAAGCGCTGGCCTGGGTCGAGCGCGTCGAACAGGTCGCTGTGCCGGGCCGCCACCCGGTCGGCGACGCCGTGCCGCCGCGCGTTCAGCGCCGCGTTCCGCACGGCGCGCGCGTTGACGTCGGTGGCGAGCACCCGGTCGCAGCCCGCGAGCGCGGCGCTCACCGCGATGACGCCGGTGCCGCAGCCGATCTCCAGGAACGAGCCCCGCCGCGGGACTTGGGCGCCCTCCACGAAGCCGAGCAACTCCATGGCCGCGTCCGTGGACGCCGAGTACGGCGGCGCGAACACGTCCGGGAGAAGCGTCCAGTCACGGCCTCGCAGGGTGAACACCCCCGGTCGCCCGTCGGCGGCGGCTGCCTCTCGGCTGCGCTCCAACGACCGTACATAGCTTCGGATCTGCAAGCTCACCACAGCCCCCTTCTGGGCGGAGCGGATCTGCTCCGGGCCCTGCGGCATGAGCTTCGGGCAGGGCGGCGCCCGGCAGGAAGGTGGTCTCAGGACACCGCGGAGCCTTCGCGGTGGTGCTCACAACACCGCCGCCATGCAACGCCCCTGGTCAACGTTGACGGCCCGAATGTCCGAGAACTATTTTCGGACGCGCCGGGCGGTGCCCGGCCCATAGGGCGGGGGATGCGATATGTCTGGCTATATCGGTGGCGATGACGCCGGGGGCGACGGGGACGATGTGGCGCTCTCCGTACTTGAACTGCTCGCGGAGGAAGCCGCGGTAGGCCGCTTCGACGCGCTGGTGCAGCGCGCGCGGCGGTCCGGATCCGACCCCGCGGCCCTCGCCCGCGCCGAACGGGCCGTGCGGCTCGCCCGAGACGTCCACGCCTCCTTTGAACGCGGCCGACAGCGCGAGGCGGGCTTCGCCGCGCTCGTCGACACCGCGCGTGACCTCACCCTCCCGTACGACCTGGAAACCCTGCTCAGCGTCATCACCCGCCGCGTCCGGCTGTTGCTGCACTTCGACATGGCGTACGTCGCCCTCCGCGACCCCAGCGGCGAGATGGTCGTCCACACATCAGAGGGCTCGACCACCGCGCTCAACACGGGACTTCGTCTGGAGGGCGGCAGCGGCCTCGGCCACCGGGCGCTGACCACCGGCGCCCCGCTGTGGACCGCCGACTACCTGAACGACGACGTGATTCCGCACTCCTCGGCCATCGACCGGGTCGTCGAGGCCGAGGGGCTGCGCGCCATCATGGCCGTGCCGCTGCGGCACGGCGACACCGCCGTGGGCGTGCTCTACGGCGCCGACCGCAAGGTACGCCACTACACCCCCGACGAGATCGGCCTGATCTGCTCACTCGCCGACCTCGCGGCCGTGGCCATCGAGAAGGCCGGGCTGCTGCAGCAGGCCCAGGACCAGGTCGCCGAGCTGGAACTCGACGGATTCCGTACCCGCACCAGCCTGGTCCGCCTCGAACAGCTCGGGGAGTCCTACAGCCGCATCATGGGCCTGCTCGTCGCGGGCGCCGACCTGACCTCCGTCGCCAAGGCCGCGGGCGACGCCCTCGACGGCACCCTGCAGATGCGCGACCCGGCCGGGCGCGTGGTGGCCGCGGGCGGAGAGATCCCCGACCTCGACGAGGACGCGGTCGCCAAGGCCGTCCTCGCCGCGCACGCCCAGCGCGGCCCGGTCCTCGCCGACGAGCGCACCTGGGTGACCCCCGTCGTCGCCGGTACGGAGGACCTCGGCGCCCTGGTGCTGCGGCCGGTCACCCGCCTCGTGGGGCAGGACAGCTGGCTGTTGCAGACCACCGCGCAGGCCTTCGCCGTGCACCTGCTGATGCAGCGCAGCGCGGCCGTCGCCGAAGGCCCCGTACGCGACGAACTCCTCGACGCGCTCCTGGACGCCTCGGCCGCCGCCCAGTCCCCGCACCAGATCGCCCAGCGGGCCCGCCGCCTCGACATCGACCTGGAGCGGCCGCACGTCCTCGTCGTCGCCCGGCCCGAGGGCGGCGGGCAGGGCCCGGCCGTGGTGTGGGCGTCGTCGTACGCGTACCGCATGTCCGGGCTCAAGACCGTGCAGAGCGGCTGCATCGTGCTGCTGTTGCCCGGCTCGGACGCCTCCGCGGCGGCCCGCACAGTCGCCGACGAACTCTCGCCGCTGCTCGGGCACCCGGTCTCGGTCGGCGCGGCCGGGCCCGACGGCTCGCCCGCCGAGGTCGCCCGGATGTACCGCGAGGCCATGCGCTGCCTGGACGCCCTCACCGCGCTCGGCGGCTCGGGCTGCGCGGCCGCCGCGCAGGACCTGGGCTTCCTCGGCCTGCTGCTCTCCGACGACTACGACGTCGAGGGCTTCATCGGGGCCGCCATCGGCCCGGTCCTGGAGTACGACGCGGAGCGCCTCACCGACCTCACCCGCACCCTGGAGGCCTACTTCGCCTCGGGCAGCAGCCCCACCAACGCGGCCGAGGCGCTGCACGTCCACCCCAACACCGTCTCGCGCCGACTGGAGCGGATCACCGAACTCCTCGGCGGCGACTGGCAGAAGCCGGGCCAGGCCCTGGAGGTGCAGCTGGCGCTGCGGCTGCAGCGGGCCAGGGGAGTGCTGCGCGGCCGTGGCGGGTACGACGCCCACGGCGCCGGGTGATACCGGGCCACCGGGTCAGGCGGCGTCCTCAAGGCCGCCAAGGGTGTCGGCGGTGTCGGCGGACAGCGCCCTCGCGGTGTGCGCCGCGGAGGCCAGGGTGATGTGGCGGTGCCAGCCGTGGAACGACCGTCCCACGAAGTCGCGCAGCCCGACCTTCTCGCCGATCTCGGCGAAGTCCCGCTCCACCCGCCGGGTCAGCTTCGTCAGCCGCAGCAGCGGCGCGACCGGCGCGGTCGTCAGGTCGGTCAGCCAGATCTGAACCGGCGGCCGCTGCGGCGCGTGCCACTCGCCGAGCAGCAGCATCGGGCGCTGCCGACCCGTCCGCGGGTCCAGCAGGGACACCCGTACGACCGAGGCGAGGGACGTACGGGACGTGTTCCCGGCAGCGGCGTCAAGCCAGTGCACCGGGCGGCGCAGCCCCTTCGTCGACTCCAGGATCTGCTGTGCGGGCAGCGGACCCGCGCCGAAACCCGGCAGGGCCCGGTCGGCCACCGTGAGTCGGCACGACGCCCCGATCCGGCCGACCACCGGCACCCGTGCCGCGGCGAGCCGCGCCAGGGTCGGACGGACCGCGCCGGTCCGCAGATCGAGCAGGACGGGACGGCGTGTGACCTCCCCGTTCGCTGCCGTCTCGACCGCTGCCGTGGCCGCGCACTCCTCCTGGGTCTCGCAGCCGAAGTTCTCCGGCACCTCCGCGCGCTCGCGCCGCTCGTGGTCGTTGATCCACTGCTCGGGCAGCAACAGTCGCCAGTTGACGGGAGCGCTCGTCTCCTCCGACGCGAACCACACGCCGAAGGCCTGCTGCCCCCGGAACATGCCGCCCAGCTGCGGGGCGAACAGCCGGTCCACGCCCACCGAGTGCTCCCCGGCCTTCGGGATGTGCAGCGAGCGCACCACCCAGGCCCGCGGCGTGCCGGACCGCTCCAGATACCCGGCGAGCGCGGCCCGCATGGGCTGCCAGTCCCAGGTGGAGCTGGAGATGAAGTGGTGCAGGCTCTGCTCGGCGGCCGCGCCGCCGACGTGCGCCGCGATGTTCCGGATCGACTTGCGGCCCTGGGCGAAAAGCAGGCCGCGCAGATACCGCTCGGCCTTGAGACGCTGGTCCTTCCTGCGGAACGCGGAGAACAAGGTGTCGCTGAGCTCCTCCACGACACCGTCGCGGCGTGCGGGACCGGTCGGCACGAGGGCCAGCGGACGCGGCGGGCCCGGTTCGGTGGGTGTCCTTCTCCTGAGCACGGATGTGTTCACAACGCTCCCCCAGACGGTTCGGCAGCCCCTCGGCCGCAGGTCAACCGTCGTCTCCAGGCCCGGTCTCGAACGAGGTGCGCCGCTCACCCACTTACCGCCCGCTCCGGTGCCCGGAGCACCAGCGGCCGCCCGGCGACCGGCCACAGCTGCCGCCCCAGGCCCCCACGGCGTACGAGAGGGTGTGGCCGGAGCACCAGGGGACGGCGTGGGGCGTCGCGCGCACGCCCGGCATCAGCGACCGGGGAGCCTTCTACCGGGGGAGCCTTCCAGGTGACACACTCCCGGCAGGCCCCTTGCACGCCGCCGCCATCCGGACCACCATCGCCGGACCTTGGCCCCGGAGTTGAGAAGTGCCGACGTGACCACAGCATCGAGAAGGGCAGCCGGGCATCCCGTCGAGTCGTACGCGGCCCTCGGGGACTGTCTCACCGCACACCGCGACGGCCCCGGCCGGACCGCCTCGTCCCTCGACTGGGCGGACCGGCTCGCCGTGTTGCTCGCCGAGGAACGGCCCGACGGCGTGCTCCACTACCGCAAGCCGTTCCCCGGACGGTCCCTGGACCACATCGTCGCCGAACAGTTCAGCGCCGTCCGGAAGTTCGCCCCCGACCTGGTCGCCCTGCACGCGGGCGGCCGCGACCTGCTGCGCCCCGACGGCGACCCCGACGCGCTCGCGCAACGCATGGAGACCGCGGTCGTCGAGCTGCGCGCACCCGCCCGTACCGTCCTGCTGTTCACCGGGACAGACCCGCGCCCGCTGCCGGTCCTGCGCCATGCGCGCGCCAAGGCCGCCACATACACGGCCCATGTACGGGGCATCGCGGACCGGCACGGCTGCCCGGTCGCCGACCTGTGGTCGCTGCGCGCGCTGCGCGAACGCCGCGCCTGGGACGAGGGCGGGCTGCGGCTCTCGGAGCTCGGCCACCGCTATATCGCCGCCGAGGCGGCCTGGGCGCTCGGCCTGCGGCACGCCTTCTCCGACGGCGAGCTGGTGCGTACGGGGCCTGACGGCTCGCGGTTCGAACTGCGCCGCCCGGACACCCCCTGGCTCCGCGAGTACCTCGCCCCCTGGCTAAGCCGCCCGCCGGGCCCGCGCACCGGCCCCCGAACCGGACCTCGCCGCGGCTGCGGGCCGCGGCCCTGAGATCCTGGGGCACATGGCGACACTCGACCCGGCACGGGTGCGGGAGCCGCTGCGCCGTGACCTGGCCGGGCAGGACGGGCCGTGCGTGCTGCGCGTGACCGTCTTCGACCCCAGCTCGACCTGGGGGACCCGGCCGCGCCCGCCCGGCCCCGGCCGCTGCTCACCCGCCGCCCGGCGGTCTCCCGCGCGGCCCGCCGCTGAGCGTCACGGTCGTGCGGTACGAACGCGACCTGCCCGCCGTCAAACACGTCGGCTTCGTCCGGAACGGACAGGTGCTCTGGCCACAGGCGGGCGTCCTGCCAGGTGTGACCATGGCACTCCTGCGCCGCCACGGCACGCACTCCCCGGACCGTCCGCTGCTCGGGACGCTGCGGGAGGCGTACACGGGCGTGGCGGCGGAGAGGCCGTAAAACCGGAGCGGAACGTCCTCTACCGGCACCCGGCCTGAACCGTTCCCTCCGCGGCCTTGCCCGCCGACGCCTCCGCACGGCATCGACCGCTCGTCGCCGCAGGCCGGGTCGACCTGACGTACTGGACGGGTGTTCGTTGCCGCTGTTGGCGTGAATCCACAGCATGGAACCGTCGTCACCCGACGTCCGAGCCGCCACCCGTGCGGTCCTCGGGCCTGGTACGACGCCGCAGCCTGCACACCCATGCACCTCCCCGGCGACTCAGCACGCCCCGACCGGGGGGCGCCGCCTCGGCCCTTCCCCACCTCGCCGTCCGCACCGCCCAGGCCGGAGCAGGCCCGGATCTCACCGAGAGAGGAACCCCATGCCCACGGACCCCGAAGACAGGACCGGTCTCTGGCTCGGCAGCATGGTCGAGGAGGCCGCCGCCGCACACCCCGAAGGGCTGCTCGTCGTCGACCACGACCTCGACGTCCTGCCGGACGAGGCATGGGCGTTCACCCTGGCCGAACTCGCCGGGCACATCGCCGACCTGTCGGCCCGGCTGTGGGCGGCGGGGGTGCGGACCGGCGACCACATCGCGCTGTACAAGAGCACCAACTTCGACCTCTGCCTGCTCGCCTGCGCCGCCGCCCGGATCGGCGCGGTCCCGGCGCTGCTCCCCCCGGCCCTCGACCCCGACACCGTCGAGCGCCTCCTGCGCCGCCTGGGCCGCCCGCACCTGCTGACCGACACCGGCAAGCTCACCGGCGACCTGGCCGGGCTGCCGCTGAACCAGCTCACCGGCCGTGTCGTCGTCACGTCCGGCGCGCACCAGGACGCCCTGTCCCTCGCGGACCTCGCGGACGCCCCCGCCGTACCCGCCGTACGCACCGCGCCGGACAGCCCGGCCCTGCTGACGCACACCTCCGGCAGCACCGGAACGCCCAGACTCGTGGTGCACACGGCGCGTTCGCTGCTCGGTCGGCTGCTCCCGCAGGAGCGGCTCGCGAACGCGGTCCGGGAGCCCGAACACGCCCTGGTCCACGTGCCGCTCACGCACTCCCGGCTGTTCCTGGCGCTCGCCGTGCTGCTGCCGCGCGGCATGCCCGCGATCGTGGCGCGCGAGGGCGACGCCGAGCACATCGCGGAGCTCTGCGCCGAACTGCGGCCCGGCCTGATCGAGGCGCACCCCGACAGCTTCACGGAGTGGGAGCCGCTGGCCTCTGACCCGCGCAGGCCGTTCGCCGGAGTCAAGTACTTCAGCAGCGTCTTCGACGCCGTCCACCCCGACACCGTCCAGCGCCTGCTCGCCGCATCGGACCGCCCCATGCCGCGCTTCTACCAGATCCACGGGCAGCGCGAGTGCGGCCCGGACGAGCCCTGGCGGGAGCAGCCCGACGACGGCTGGGGGCGCACGGGCGACGCCGGCTGTCTCGCCGAGCAGGACTGCGTCCGTCCGCCCGACCGCGAGGCCGACCCGATCCCCGCGCTGGGCTCCACCCCGGAAGCCGAGGGCACGGTCCTGGCCCGGCTGCCGGAGCTCACCGAACTCGTCTTCGTACCGGGGCGGCGGCAGGAGCCCGTCCCCGTCGTCTGCACCGTCGACGACCGGCCTCTGGACGCCGGGCGTTGGCGCGCCGCCGTGCGGGACCTGCCCGCCGTCCTGGCGTCGCCGGTGCAGATGAAGCTCGACGAGCTGCCGCGCACCGCGACGTCGTCGGTCGAGCGCCGTGAGCTGGCGGCACGCCTCCAGGACGCGTCGGCCGCTGTGCGGTGACCGTCTCGTCGAGCCCCGCCCGCCCCCACCTGACCGCACCCACCTGACCACACTCGCCTCGCACCCTTCGGAGACATTCTGTGGACAACACCCTGCCCGGCATACGCCTCAAATCGGCTCTCCAGCAACCCGACTGGGGCGACTACGAGCAGACCGAGCTGGTCCGAAAGGAGCTAGCCCAGCGCGCGCCGCTGGTGCACGCGGCGGACGTGCGCGTCCTGCGCGAGCAGCTCGCCCGTGTCGCCGCGGGCCAGGCCAACCTGGTGCAGTGCGGCGACTGCTCCGAGGACCCGAACGAGAGCACCCCGGAACATGTGCACCGCAAGGCCGCCGTGCTCGACCTCCTGGCCGGCGCCCTCAAGATGATCACCCGTAAGCCGGTGGTGCGCGTCGGACGGATGGCGGGCCAGTTCGGCAAGCCGCGCTCCAACGGCACCGAGACCGTCAACGGCGTCGAACTGCCCGTCTACCGGGGGCACATGGTCAACCTTCCCGCCCCGGACGCGGAGTCCCGCAGGCCCGACCCGCTGCGGATGCTCACCGGCTACATGGCGGCCAGCGAGATCACCCGCAACCTCGGCTGGGACGGCGCCCGCCGCGAGCACGCCGACCCGACGGTGTGGACCAGCCACGAGGCCCTGCTCCTGGACTACGAGGTGCCCATGGTCCGCGAGCAGGAGACGGGTGAACTCCTCCTCGCCTCCACACACTTCCCGTGGATCGGTGAGCGCACCCGGCAGGTCGACGGCGCCCATGTCGCCCTGCTGGCGAAGGTCGTCAACCCGGTCGCCTGCAAGATCGGCCCGAAGACGACCACGGACGAGCTGCGCGCCCTGTGCGAACGCCTCGACCCGCGGCGCGAGCCCGGCCGGCTCACCCTGATCGCGCGGATGGGCGCCGACGCCGTCGCCGAGCGGCTGCCCGCTCTGGTGGCGGCGGTCCGCGCCGCCGGGCACCCGGTCAGCTGGCTCACCGACCCCATGCACGGCAACACGTTCAGCTCCCCGGCGGGACACAAGACCCGGCTGGTGCCGGCCGTCGAGCGTGAGGTGCGTGCCTTCAAGTTCGCCGTCGAGTCGGCGGGCGGCGTCGCGGGCGGCCTCCACCTGGAGACCACCCCCGACGACGTCACCGAGTGCGTGCGCACCGAGGCCCACCTCGACCGGGTCGGGGTGCGCTACACGAGCCACTGCGATCCGCGTCTGACGCCCGCCCAGGCGCTGTCCGTCGTGACCGCGTGGGCGGGATGAGCCGCACGCGTCCGCACCGCACCTACCGGGGACGCGGGCCCGAGCGACGATGGAGGTCGTAGAAATGCATGGACAAGTCGCCCTCGTCACCGGCGCGGCCGGAGGCATCGGCGAGGCGGTCGCCAGGGAGCTGGCCAGCCGCGGCGCCGTCGTCGCGGCCCTCGACCGAGACGAGGGGCAACTCCTGGAGAACGTCGGCAAGTTGACGGCCGACGGCCTGGACGTGACGGCCTTCGTCACCGACGTCACCGACAGCGACCAGGTCGAGAAGACCGTCATCCGGGTCGAGGAACAGCTCGGACCGGTCGAGATGCTGGTCAACGCGGCGGGCGTGCTGCGCCTCGGCGAGGTCGTCTCGTACGCGGAGGCCGACTGGCGGGTGACCTTCGACGTCAACGTCAACGGCGTCTTCTATCTCTCCCGCGCCGTCGTCGGCCGCATGGTGTCCCGCACTCGGGGCGCGGTCGTGACGGTCGCCTCCAACGCGGCCGCCACCCCGCGTGCCGATATGGCCGCGTACGCCGCGTCCAAGGCGGCCGCGACGATGTTCACCAAATCCCTCGGCCTGGAGGTCGCCCGCCACGGCGTCCGCTGCAACGTGGTCGCCCCCGGCTCCACCGACACCCCGATGCTGCGCTCGATGTGGTCCGACGAGTCGAGCGCGCGGGGAACGATCGAGGGCGACCCCGGCACGTACCGCGTAGGCATCCCCACCGGCCGCCTCGCCCTCCCGACGGACGTCGCGGCGGCGGTGGCGTTCCTGCTGTCGGACGAGGCGAAGCAGATCACCCTGCATGTGCTGACGGTGGACGGAGGGGCGTCGCTGGGCTCCTGACCCGTTCACCCCAGACAGGCCACTGCCCGGCCCCGGTCTCACCGGGACCGGGCAGTGGCCTGTCTGTGCGCGCGTACGCCGACCGCGCCCGGTTCAGGACGCGCCGTGCAGCGCGTCCGGCGCTCCCGGCAGCCGGTGCCCGAGCAGCGAGCGAAGCCGTCCGTACCCGGACGTGTCACCGGCCAGCACGCCACCGAGCAGCGTGCCCGCCGCCGTGTCCAGCACCAGCTTCGCGTAGCGGTCCGTGGCGTGAGCGGTGTGGATGTACTCGACCGCGCCCGGTGTGCGGGCGTGCGCGTCACCGAAGCTGGCGACCTCCACGCCCAGAAGCTTCAGCTCGGTGGACAGGTCGGGCTCGGCGAACGGGGCCGACGCCGCGCCGGTCAGCTGTGCCGCCACCGACTCCGCCATCCGATAGCCCGGTGTCACCAGACCGTAGGTGCGACCGTCGACCGCCGCGCACTCGCCGACCGCCCAGATCCGGGCGTCCGCCGTACGGCAGCGGTCGTCCACGTGGAAGCCGCCGCGCTCGCCGGTCCGCAGGCCCGCGTCCGCGGCGAGTTCGTCGCGCGGGCGGACCCCCGTCGAGAACACGACGAGCGAGGCGTCCAAGGACGTGCCGTCGGCCAGCGTCACCGACCGGACCCCGCCGTCCGGGCCCGCGTCCACCGACGCGAGGCCGACCCCGCAGTGCGGCCGCACCCCGAGCGCCGTGACCAGCCGGGCGAGCACCGCGCCGCCGCCCTCGTCCAGCTGCAGCGGCATCAGCCACTCGGCGCCCTCCACGACGTGCGGGCGCATGCCGAGAGCCCGCAGCGCGCCCGCCGCCTCCAGGCCGAGCAGCCCGCCGCCGACGACCACCCCCGTGCGTCCGGGCCGCGCCGCCGCGCGGATCGCGGCCACGTCGGCGAGCGTGCGGTACACCTGGCAGCCCGGCAGGTCGTGGCCGGGCACAGGCGGTACGAAGGGGCGCGAGCCGGTGGCCAGGACCAGGGCGTCGTAGCCCACCCGTGTGCCGTCCGCGCAGAGCACCCGCGCCGCCTCGCGGTCGATGCGCACCGCCGGTGTCGCGAGGCGCAGCTCCACCCCGTCGTCGTCCGTGAAGTCCGCGTCCGGCAGGGCGAGCCGGGACCGCGGCGCGCCGCGCGCCCGCTCGGACAGACGCAGCCGGTCGTACGCGGGAACCGGCTCCTCGGCGAGGACGATCACCCGCCAGGCGTCGCCGGTGTCGCGGGCGCGCAGCTCCCTCACGAACCGGTGGCCGACCATGCCGTGGCCGATCACGACCAGGACGCGACGACGGGTCCCGATACTCATGCGGCTTCCTCTCGCCGTGCGAACTTCGTACACCAGCGGCGCAGTTCGTCGCCGCAGCTGCCGCAGCCCGTGCTCGCGCGGGTGGCGGCGCTCAGCGCGTCCGGGGTGTGGGCGCCGGCCCGCCACGCGGCTTCCAGATCGGTGCCCGTCACGTTGCCGCAATGGCACACCACGACATCGCCGGGCAGCTCCTCGCCCGCGTACTCGGGCGTCGCGCCGAGCAGCAGCGCGAGCCGGTCCGCCGCCACCGGCTCGCCGCGCTGGTACAGCCGCACCACCGCCGCGATAGCCCGGTCCAGGCCGAGCAGCACCGCGCCGCACACCCGGCCGGCGCGTAGCGACAGTCGCGCGTACCGGCCGCGTGCCACGTCGCTGAGCGCCACCGTCTCGTCCGCGCCGTCCGAAGAGCCGAGCCGTACGAGACTCAGCTCCGGTGCGCGCAGGCGCAGTACGGGCCTGCTCGCGACAGCGCGTTCCGCCCGGCCGGTCAGCTGTACGGCGAGCGCCTCGGCCTGCTCCCAGGCGGCCGTGTGTCCGCGGAAGGGCACGGCGACGCCCGCCGGGCGCGCGCAGTCGCCGATGGCGTGCACGCGCGGGTCGTCGGTGCGCAGCGCGTCGTCGACGAGGACGCCGCCGTCCACCGCGAGCCCCGCGGACCGGGCGAGCCCGTCGCGCGGGGTCACACCCGTGCACAGCAGTACATCGTGCGCGGCCACCTGCCGCCCGTCGTCCAGGCGCAGCTTGCCGTCCTCGTAGGCCCGCGTCGTCCGGCCGAGGCACAGATCGATGTCCAGGGCGCGCAGGCGGGCGGAGAGGAGCTCTCCGGCGCGCGGGTCGAGATGCCGGTCCAGGGGGTGCGGGCCGCGGTGTACCAGGGTCACGTCCCGGCCGGTGCGGCGCAGCGCGAGCGCCGCCTCGACGGCGAGCGGCCCGCCGCCGACAACGGCCACGGGTTCTGGCCCGGCGAGCGCCGCGCAGTCGTTGAGGGTACGCAACACCCCTACGCCGGACGGGAGTCGGCCGTCGGCGCCACGCAGCCACGGCAGGCTCGCCGGGCGCGGGGCGGCGCCGGTGGCGAGGACCAGGCGGTCGTACGGATGGCTGCGCCCGTCGTCGGAGCGCACCACGCGCCGCTCCCGGTCCACCGCCGCGGCCGTCACCCCGAGCAGCAGCCGGACGCCCTCGGGCGGGGCGGGCAGCCGCAGCGCCTCGGCGGTCAGCGTGCCGTCCACGACCGACGTCAACAGCGGCCTCTGGTAGGCGGGTTCGGGCTCGGCGCCGAGGACGGTGACCGTGCCGCGGTGGCCGTGCCGGGAGAGTCGTTCCACGAGCCGGTGCGCGGCCGGGCCGTACCCGACGACCACGACCCGCTCGGCTCCCGCTGACCTCAGGAGTGCTGTGCTCACGGGGCAGCCTCGATCCGTACCGCGCACACCTTGAACTCCGGCATCCCGCTGCGCGGGTCGAGGGCGGCGTGCGTGACCAGATTGGCGCGCCCCGCACCCGGAAAGTGGAACGGCACGAACACGGTGTCCGTGCGCAGCGCCGCCTCGCACCGCACCTTCGCCAGGACGGCGCCGCGCGCCGAACTCACCCGAGCGAGCTGCCCGTCGGCGAGCCCGGCGCGGGCCGCGGTGTCCGGATGAACCTCCACGTACGGCTCCGGCACGGCCCCGTTGAGCTCGGCGACACGGCGGGTCTGCGCGCCCGACTGGTACTGGGCCAGAGCCCTGCCCGTCGTCGCGTACAGCGGGAAGTCCGGCCCCGGCGGCTCCGCCGCGTCCCGGTGCTCCACGGGCTGGAAGCGGGCCCGGCCGCCGGGGCGCGCGAAGCCGTCGAGGAACAGCCGCGGCGTCCCGGAACTCCCTCGCGGGCAGGGCCAGTACAGCTCCTCACCGGAATCCAGCCGCTCGTAACTGACGCCCGAATAGTCGGCCGGGCCGCCCTCGGTCGCCGCGCGCAGCTCCTCGAACACCTCGCGCGGGCGGCACGGATACCGTGCGGCGGGCTCGCCGAGCCGGACCGCGAGACCGTGCAACACCTCCAGGTCGCCGCGCACACCGGGCGGCGGATCGAGCAGCCGGCGTCGGCGCAGCACCCGGCCCTCCAGGTTGGTGAGCGTGCCCTCCTCCTCGGCCCACTGCGTCACCGGCAGCACCACATCAGCCATCCGGGCCGTCTCGGACGGCACGAAGTCGGCGACCACCAACAGGTCGAGTGCGTCGAGCCGTTCGGTGATCCGGCCCGCGTCCGGCGCGGACACCACCGGGTTGGAGCCGAACACGAGCAGCGCCCGCGGCCCCCCGTCGGCGCCGAGCGCGTCCAGAAGCTCATACGCGCCGCGCCCCGGACCCGGCAGCCGGCCGGGCTCCACGCCCCACACCCGCGCCAGATGGGCGCGGGCCGCCGGGTCGGTCAAGGAGCGGTAGCCGGGCAGCTGGTCGGCCTTCTGGCCCAGCTCGCGCCCGCCCTGCCCGTTGCCCTGCCCGGTGAGCGTGCCGAAGCCGCTGCCCTCGCGGCCGGGCAGACCGAGGGCGAGCGCCAGGTTGATGAACGCCGCGACCGTGTCACTGCCCTTGCTGTGCTGCTCGGCGCCGCGCCCGGTGAGCACATACGCCCGTTCGGCCCGCGCCAACATCTCTACCGCTGCCCGAAGTTCGGACACCGCGACCCCCGTGACGGCCTCGATGCGCTCGGGCCACCAGGTGACCGCGCGCGCCCAGGCCTCGTCGAAGCCCTCGGTGCGCTCGTCCAGGTACGCCTTGTCGAGGTGACCGCCGGTGACCGTGAGGTGCAGCAGCCCCAAGGCCAGCGCGAGGTCCGTGCCCGGCGTCGGCTGCAGATGCAGGGCGGCGCGCTGGGCGGTGCGGGTGCGGCGGGGGTCGATGACGACCAGGGACGCCCCGTCGAGGTGGCGCAGGAGCGGAGGCATGGTCTCGGCCGGGTTGGCGCCGGCGAGCAGCACCACGTCGGCGCGGCCCAGGTCGGTGACCGGGAACGGCAGCCCCCGGTCCACGCCGAAGGCCGCGTTCTGGGCGGCGGCCGCCGAGGACATGCAGAACCGGCCGTTGTAGTCGATCTGGCTGGTGCCGAGCGCGACGCGGGCGAACTTGCCGAGCGCGTACGCCTTCTCGTTGGTGAGCCCGCCGCCGCCGAACACGGCCACCGCGTCCGGCCCGTGCTCGTACCGGATCGCGCGCAGCCGCCGCGCCACCAGGTCGAGGGCCGCTTCCCAGCCGGCCGGGGCGAGCCGGCCGCGGGCGTCGCGCACCAGCGGAGCGGTGAGCCGGTCCGGGACGTCGAGCACGGCCGGCGCGGTCCACCCCTTCTGGCACAGGCCGCCCTGGTTGACGGGGAAGTCCGGGTCAGGGGAGACGGACACGGCGCCGCGGCCGCCGCTGAGCAGAGTGCCGCACTGCAGGGCGCAGTACGGGCAGTGCGTCTTCGTGGCCGCGGGAGCGCCGCGGGAGCCAGACACGGTCACCGGACCGCTCCGAGCCCGCCGGGCGGGGCGGGGGCGGCCGGAGCGGTGCCGGGATTCGGTGGGCGCCGCTCAGCTGGGAGAGGGGCGCCGCGAAGATCGATGAGACTCAACTGTCAGTCCTCTCAAGTGGGTTGACGCTCGTAACGATGGAAGCGAGGCCGGTGTCGGACCGCCGTATGCTCACAGCCGGGCGGGGTCAGACCCGGCCCGCGGTCTTCGGTCGTACCGGTTCCACACCGGTGACGCCGACCTCGTCGCGGCGCAGATACACCGCCCACGTGACGGCGAGGCACACCGCGTAGAAGCCGAGGAACACGGCGAACGCGACGGTGCCGGAGCCGGAGGACCCGTACGACGCGCGGAACGCCAGGTTGATGGCGACGCCGCCGAGCCCGCCGACCGCGCCCGCGATCCCGATCAGCGCCCCGGAGAGCCTGCGGGACCGGGCGAACGCCGCGACGGCGTCCGCACCCGAGGAGATCGCGCGCTCCGCCTCGCGGGTGTGCACGGCGGGGATCAGCTTGTACGTCGACCCGTTGCCGATCCCGCTGAGCACGAACAGCACCGTGAACGACGCCACGAACCACGCGAACGATCCGGTGACGGACGCGGTGAGCAGCGCCGCCGTACCGGCGGCCATGGCCGCGAAGTTGACGAACGTGACCCGCGCCCCGCCCCACCGGTCGGCCAGCCTGCCGCCCACCGGGCGGGACAGCGAACCGAGCAGCGGACCGAGGAACGTGTACGAGGCCGCCTGGAGCGCGCTCGCCCCGAACTCGCTCTGCAGCACCAGGCCGAAGGCGAACCCGTAGCCGATGAACGAGCCGAACGTGCCGATGTAGAGCAGCGAGATCCACCAGGTGTGCCCATGCCGTGCGGCCTCCCGCAACGCGCCCGGCTCCCTGCGCGGCGACGGCAGGTTGTCCATGCGCAGCGCCGCGCACAGCGACACGAGCACGATCAGCGGGAGGTACACGGCCGCCACGTACGACGGATGGCTGTCGCCCGCCGTGGCGATGACGAGCAGGCCGAGCAGCTGCACCACGGCTACGCCGAGGTTGCCGCCGCCCGCGTTGAGACCGAGCGCCCAGCCCTGGTGCCGCTGCGGGTAGAAGCCGGCGATGTTCGTCATCGACGACGCGAAGTTGCCGCCGCCGACGCCCGCGAGTGCCCCGATCAGCAGGAACACCCACAGCGGTGTACCGGGCCGCTGCACGAAGAACGCCGCGAGACCGGCCGGGACCAGCAGCACCGCCGAGGCGAACACCGTCCAGTCGCGGCCGCCGAACCGCGCGACGGCCGCGCTGTACGGGAGCCGCAGCAGCGCTCCGACCAGTGTCGGCACCACCACGAGCAGGAACTTCTCGGAGGGCGTGAACGCGAAACCGATGTCCGGGGACATGAACAGGACCAGCACGGACCACAGGCTCCACACCGAGAACCCGATGTGCTCCGACATCACCGAGAGAACCAGATTGCGGCGCGCCACGAACCGTCCCTCGCGCTGCCAGAACTCCTCGTCCTCGGGATCCCAGTGCGCGATGTCCCGCCTGCCTCTCGCGCGGGACGCGCGTATGCCGCTGTGCCTCACCACGCCGCCCCGCGTCCCAGAGCCCTGTCGACCAGGTGACCCGCGCCGCCGGTGTAGCCCACCGGGTCGCACAGCTCGGCCAACTCGCTCTGAGTGAACCGGCCCTGGAGACCAGGGGAGGCGGCGAACACCTCCGCGAGCACCTCCGCGAGCGGCTCCCCGGTGCGCTGCGCCCGCTGCGCCGCCTCGGTGAGCAGCCGCCGCGCGGCCGCCTTGCCGAGCTCCGGCGTGAGGACGGCGGCGATCCGCTCCGAGACCAGCTGACTTCCCGTCAGCCCCAGGTTGGCGGCCATCCGATCCGGCCGTACGACGAGGCCGTCGGCGAGTTCGACGGCGGTGTGCGCGGCGCCGCCCGCGAGGCGCAGGCACTCGCGCAGCAGCAGCCACTCGGCGTGCCACACTCCGCCCGAGCGCTCGTCCTCGCTGGCCAGACACTGCGTCAACGCCCCCGCGAGAGCCGGGACCTGAAGGGTCGTGGCGCGTATCAGGGTGGAGAGGACCGGATTGCGCTTGTGCGGCATCGCCGATGAGCTGCCCCGGCCCGCCGCCGTCGGCTCGGTGACCTCGCCGGTCTCGGTCCGCGTCAGCGACTGCACGTCGACGGCGAGCTTGCCGAGCGCCCCGGCCGTGAACGCCAGGGCCGCGGCCAGATCGGCCATCGGCGTGCGCAGCGCGTGCCAGGGCAGCACCGGCCGCGCGAGGCCCGTCTCGACGGCGTACGCGTCGACGAGACGGTCCAGATACGCCCCCCGGTCGAGCGTGCCGTCCTCCCGGCGGTGCGCGTCGTCCTCGCCGTCCAGCGCCGCGTACTCCAGATAACCGGCCAGGGTCCCGGCGGCGCCGCCGAGCGACACCGGAAGGCCGGAGTCGAGAACCCGCGTCAGACGCCGCTCCGCGTCGAGGACCAGTTCACGCCAGCCCGCGGCCTTCAGCCCGAACGTCGTCGGCACCGCGTGCAGGGCCAGGGTGCGCCCGGCCGTCGGCGTGTCGCGATGCCTGCGGGCCAACGCGCCGAGCGCATCGGCCACCCGGCCCAGGTCGGACCGTACGATCCGCAGCGCACGGGCGGCCACCAGCATCGCACCGGTGTCGAACACGTCCTGGCTGGTGGAGCCCCGGTGCACATACTCCGCCGCCGCCGGGTCGCGCCGCGCGACCCGGTCCGTCAGCGCCCGTACCAGGCCCACCACGGGATTGGCGGTGTCCCGCGAGACGAGCGCCAGCTCCCGCACACCGAAGTCCTCGGCCCGCGCCGCCTCGGTGATCAGGTCGGCGACGTCCTTGGGCACCGTGCCGAGCCGCGCCTGCGCGCGGGCGAGGGCCGCCTCGGCGTCCAGCATGCCCTGCAGCCACGCCTCGTCGGACACGGCCGCCTCGACCGGGGTTCCGGCCCGTACCGGGGACAGCAGCCCCGAGTCGGACCCGGAGCGCGGGCTCACACGATCACCCCGCGCAGCTCCGCGTCCGACACCGTCGGCCGCAGCCCGGCCGGCACATGCGCCACCGGCGGCAGGGACAGCGCGGCGCGCGCGATCGCGTCGGAGTCGCCCAGCGTCACCGAGTCCACGCCCGGCCGGATCCCGGCGGCCGTGACCCAGTGCACCGATTCGGTCGGCACCCCGTACGCGAACCGCCGCGGGTGCGCGTGCCCCCGGCCGTCGATGAGCCGGTAGGGACGCTCCGTGACGGCCAGTCCGCCCGTCTCGTACGGCGTGCCGAGCGGGCTGTCGATGCGGTACGGCGCCGCCTGGTCCGTATTGAGCAGGTGCTGCAACAGCGGGTCGGCGGTGCGCCGCAGGTCGGGCTCCGGCAGCCGGGCCTCGATCAGGACCGTGGACGACACCGGCTCGCCCGGCACCGTCTGCGACTCGGCGACGAACCGCGGCGTCGTCGGGTCGACCCGCACCTGGGTGCCGGGACCGGTCAGCGTGAGCACCCCGGCCTCGATCAGCGCCCTCATCTCCTGGATGCGGGAGGCGGGCGGGCCGATCGACAGGAACGCGTTGAGCGGCGTGTACCAGCCCTCCAGGTCGTCGCGGTGCGAGTCGCCGTCCAGGCCGCCGTGATCGACGGCGAGACGGATCTCGTTGCGCAGATCCCGCAGCACGTCCAGGGCGGCCTTCAGCGGGCCGGTGACATTGCCCTGCCGGGCGGCGCGCACATCCTGGGCCAGATAGTCGAGCAGCCAGCGCTGGAAGTCGTCGCGGTCGGTGAACTCCCGCTCCCCGTACGGCCGAGAGAGCTTCTCCCAGTCCCAGCGGACGTCCTCGTCGAAACCGAACTCGTCGAGCAGGCCCGCGAGATCGCCGTCCGGCTCCAGGGCCAGATACCGCTCGGTGAACGCCTCGCGCAGGTCGCCGCGCCCGCGCTGGGCGAGCAGCGCGCCGTAGTAGACGCTCTCCACCTCACGCGAGATCAGCGGCCACAGGTCCTGGGTGAACGACACCCCGCCGCCCTGCGCGCCGCGCCGCCGCAGGCGCCGGATGAAGTCGGGCGTGAGCAGCTGCGGTGTGCATCGCCCGTGCGGGCCCTTCTCGTTCTCGCCGCGCGCGTGGTACGGGACGCCCCGCCGGGAGAACGCGTACAGCTTCGGCTCCCGGCCCGAAGGGCAGTACGTCAGCTTCTCGCCCTCGCGCACGAAGGCGCCGCCGCGGCCGGCGGTGAACAGGGCCATGTAGTCGAAGAAGTTGAGGCCGAGCCCGCGCAGCAGCACGTTCTGGCCCGGCAGGATCCCGGACAGCCCCACGTCGGCGGGGTTGACCGGAGTGATGTACGTCAGGTGGTGGATGCGGGCCAGCGTGGCCGCGCGCTCCTCGCGCGCCGACAGCCGGGCTGGCAGATGCCCCAACGCCAGGACGACGCCGTCGAGCTGGTTGAGCCGGGTGCCGTTCTCCAGGCGCACGCCCTGCGGACCGCCCGGCACACCGTGCACGTCGGACATCGCCACCGCCCGCGAACGGTGCACCCGCACCGTCACATGCTCGGGCGCCCGTTCGACCAGGCGCTGGAAGCAGTCGTGCAGGTACTCGCCGTAGAGGGCCCGCGTCGGATACGCGTCGGGGCCGAGCGCACGGGCCTCGCGCAGCGTCGCCGCGCTGTAGTCCCCGGCCGAGGCCAGCAGCGCCAGGGACTGGGCCCATTCGTGCAGGCTCGGGCCGTTCTCGATCGGACCCTCGATGCGCGACGAGTCGTCCGTGAACACGGTGATCTGCGAGGCGACGGTGTTCATCAGGAGCTGCCGCGACTGGTCGGCGCGCCATACCGCACCCGCGCCCGGTGCGTGGGGGTCCACCACATGCACCGTCAACGCCTGGTGTCGCTGCTCCTCGCGCTCGTTCGCCAAGAGCCGCTCCAGGACGGAGAGTCCACGCGGCCCGGCTCCGACGATGCACAGTTCGACATGACTATCACTCACGCGGACTCTCCGTTTCGTATCCGGTGTGATCCGGCCGCGGGCGTCACGGGCCCGACAGGACCAAAGAGACATCCCCTGCTGGGGGAGAGGTTCGTGGAGAGCCTGCTGAGGCTTCGGCGCGGCGGTCAAAGCGCTGCCGGAGCGTCCGTCAAGTCGTCGCGCGGACCTGACGGATCAGCGGACCTGACGGATTAGGGGAAGCGGCTTTGCCGGGGTGTCCGTTCCGTCCCGAGGATGAGGCCATCCGCCGCCGCCGGATCCGTGTCCCGCGCCGCGGCCGTCGTCCACCCAGCGAGGGAGCGTCAACCGACATGACCAATGTCGCCGTCATCTACTACTCGTCCACCGGCAACGTGCACCGGCTCGCCGAAACCGCTGCCGAGGCCGCCGAGAAGGCCGGCGCCGACGTGCGGCTCCGCAAGGTCGTCGAGCTGGCGCCGGAGTCGGCGATCGCGAAGAACGAGGGCTGGGCCGCGCACGCCGCCGCCACTCGGGACATCCCCGAGGCCACCCTGGAGGACATCGAGTGGGCGGACGCCATCATGTTCGGCACGCCGACCCGCTTCGGGCTGCCGACCGCCCAGCTCAAGCAGTTCATCGACACCACCGGCGGCCTGTGGTTCCAGGGCAAGCTGGTCAACAAGGTGGTCTCGTCGTTCACGTCGACCTCCAGCACTCACGGAGGCCAGGAGAGCACGATCCTCGCCCTGAACAACACCTTCTACCACTGGGGCGCGATCATCGTTCCGCCCGGCTTCGCCGACCCGGTCCAGTTCGAGGACGCCAACGGCAACCCGTACGGCGCGAGCAGCGTGTCCGCCAGCCAGGCCGACAACGTCCACCCGGACAACCTGTCCTCGATCGCGTACCAGGCCCGCCGCACCACGGCCATCGCGAGCGCCCTGCAGCGCGGCTTCCGGACGGCCTGACCGCCGATCCGGGCTCGTCCGGCGGTACGGGCCCCGTACCGCCGGGGCACGCACATGAAAGGTGACCGCATGCACCACGACCCGCCCGAGAAGCGCATCCGGGCCGGGGAGAGCTGGGACGTCGCGGCCCTCGAACTCGACGCCTACATGCGGCGTATCGGCTACGACGGGCCCCGCGCCGCCACCACGGACGTACTGCGCGCACTGCACCGCGCCCATATGTCGACGATGCGGTTCACCAACCTCGACCTGTTCATGGGCGCGGCCGTCCGGCTCGACGTACCGAGCCTGCAGAACAGGCTCGTCCACCGGCGACGCGGCGGCTACCGCCTGGAACAGAACATGCTCTTCGCGGCCGCCCTTGAGCGCGTCGGCTTCACCGTCGACCGCTACCTCGCCCGCATCCGCCGCGGCGACGACACCGTACGCGCCCGCGGGCACGCCGTCCTTGTCGTCCATGTCGAGGGACGACCCCTGCTGTGCGACGCCGGGTTCGGGGACGAAGGGCTGATCGAGCCGATCCCGCTGGCCGACGACGCCAGGCTGACCGTCGGCGAGTGGACCTGGCAGCTCGGACGCGACGAGGACGAGGACGAGTGGGTGCTGCGCTCGCAGCGGCCCGACGGCTGGTTCGACGTGTTCGGACTGCGCCTGGAACGCCACTACCCGATCGACTTCGAGACCTCGCACCACTTCATGTCCAGCCATCCGCGCTCGGAGTTCGTCGGACAGCTCATCGTCCAGCGCGGCGACGAGCACCTACGGCACTCCCTGCGGAATCTGCGGCTCACCACCCAGCACCCCGACGGCCGCCATGAGCACCGCCTGCTGACCCCCGAGGACGTGGCGCCCGTACTCGGGGAGATCTTCGGCCTCACGGTCACGGCGCACGAGGAGCCGCTGCTGCGGGCGGCCCTCGGCAACGCCGTCGACCTGGAGCGCCGCAAGGCCCTGAGAGCCGGGGCCGGAGCGCCGTCGGCAGGCTGAACCGGCCCGTTCACAAGGGCTGTCCCGCGAATCGCGGGACAGCCCTTGGCTTTGACCTCAGCCGGTCCGGCCGATGCCGCGAGCGCGTCAGCCGGTGGTGACCAGGGCCACGATCGCCGGGCCGAAGGCCGCGCCCAGCAGATAACACAGGTTGAACAGGCCGATGCCCGACGGGCGTTCCTCATCGGGCAGCGCGCCGGTGGCCTGCACGGCGAAGACACCCTGACCGGAGGCGGCCGCGATGGACGCGAGAGCCTGCGCCGCGAGCAGTACCAGGGACGTGGTCCCGAACCCGGTCACGAGGGGCGCCGAGACGCCGAGCAGCAGCAGTACGGCGATGATCGGGCCGCGACCGACGCGGCCCGAGGCGGCGACCACGAACCAGGACAGGGTCCCGCCGAGGAGCAGCGGCCACACCATGGCGACACCGATCTGACTCGTCGACCAGCTCGTGTGGTCGCCGAGCCGGTCCGGAATGGCGAACATCAGACCGAAGTTGACCACGGCGAGCAGGAAGGCGAGGACCGAGGCGAGCAGGAACACGCGCTGGCGGACCACCGCGGCGGGCACGAAGCCGCGCGGCCGGGACCGCAGATGCCTGACCAGCAGCGCCAGCGCGGCCACGGAGGCGAGCGACCCCGGCAGCGGGTAATGCGGGACGAAGACCAGCGCGGTCACCAGCGCCGTCAGCAGCAGCGCACCGGCCGTGTCGAACCGCTCGCGGGAGGCCTCGCCCGCCGCGCGGCGCAGCACCGCGGGGACGGCGAGGACGCTGAGCACCGGCAGGGCGAGCGTCAGTTTCCACGAGAGCACGTCGTTGGCGAGCGAACCGGCCAGCGGCGCGGTCGAGCCGACCACCGCGAGGGACGCGGTGACCAGACCCATGCGCAGCGGTGAGGAAGCCGCCAGGTGCATCGCGGTGGCGGTCAGGCCCGCGGTGCCCAGGGCCTGCAGGGCGCAGCCGACGATCAGCGCGGGCAGCGCGGGCACGGCGACCACCAGGGCGGCCCCGACGAGAACCAGCAGCGCGCAGAACGTCAGCGCGGCCCGCGCGCCCTTGTGCCGGAGCAGCCCCGCCATAAGCGGCGTACCGACCGCGATGCCCCAGCCGAACGCGGTGACCGTCCAGGTGACGGCGTCGGACGTGGTGCCCAGATCGCGGGCGATGGTGTCGAGCACCAGGGACGGCCCGGCGATGCCGAAGGAGAGCGGCCCGGCGATCAGAGCGAGCCACAGGGCGGGTACGGGGCGTGCGGCGGGCGGGCGCCCCTGGCTGGCAGGGGCACCCGCTGAAACGGTGGTTGAGTCACGCATCAGTTCTCCACAGATGGCAGTTCGATCGATGGACGGCGGCGGTGACACCGCCGTCCGGGAGGGCCAGCCGGTACGGGGCCCCTGCCCGCACCGGCGCCGCGCCGAGGGGCCCGCACCGGCGGCGTCCGGCGGCGGGCCGCACGGCAGCCGCACGGCGTGCGCCGCGCCCGAGTTCCGCGAGGGCGGCGCGGGCCCAGCCACCGGCTCTCAGCCGTCAGGCCTGAAGACGCCGGGCGAGTTCCAGCCGCTTGATCTTCGTCGTGGCGGTCTGCGGAAGCTCGTCGAGGCGCAGCTGCACCGGCTCGGCCAGCGGCGGCAGGTCCGTCACGGCCGACTTCCACGCGATCTCGTCGAGTGGCTCGTCGTCACGGGTGCACACCACGGGGACCGCGGCGCCGCCCTCACCAGGGATGATGATGACCTCGACCAGTTCGGGCAGCCGCGTGAAGAGCTTGTCCTCCAGCTCCAGCGTCGACTCGACGCCGGGAATCTCGTCGACCTCACGGTCGAGCAGGTGCAGACAGCCCCACTTCGTGCGGTAGCCGACATCCCCCATCCGCCACCAGCCGTCGTTGACCTGCTTCTCCCAGCGCGGGTGCTCCGCGAGGTACGTCACGATGCGGCCGTCGCTCTTGACCTCGATGTAGCCCGGATTCTGCTTGGTCGGCGTACGGCCGTCCCGGCTGACCACCCGGACGCCGGTCATGCCGGGGAACGGCGCGCCCACACAACGCCCGTTGAAGTCCGCGCCGTCCTTGAGGGAGTAGGTACGCCCGGCGATCGGACCGACCTCGCTCTGCCCGTACGCCTGGACGAACTTCGGACGCTTGCGGCCCGAGGCCTTCAGCATCGTGTTCACCGTACGCGGGTGGATGGCGTCGAACGTGGAACTGAAGAACTTCACCTTCGCCAGCGGCCGCCGCGGATCGTCCGCCAGGACCTCCCAGCGCAGGAACGTGTTGGGGTGCGCCTCGATGAAGCCGGGCGGCACCTGCGTGAACAGATCGCCGACGGACTGCGGGTCGTCGTCCCTGAGGATGATCAGCGGGTGGCCCTGGAGGATCGAGATGGGCATGGCCGTGAACATCCGGGAGTGCACGAACGACACATGCACGGCGACGGGTTCGCTGCGCCGCACACCCACCGACACCACCGTGCCCTGCGGGCGGTAACGGGACTGGAAGGTCCGGCCGGTGTGCACCGCCAGCTTGGGTGTGCCGGTGGTCCCCGACGTGTGGGTGATCAGCGTCGGGTGGTCCGGCGGCATCGTCACGGCAGGCACGCGCCGGACGTCGGCGAGCGAGGCGAACGGCGTCGCGCCCTCGTACTCGCCGGAGGCGAGCAGCACCCGGTGGGACAGGTCGAAGACCTCGGCCGGCAGCGAGGACTCCAACTTGGCCTGGTCGCTGACCAGATACGGCTGCCCGACCCGACGCAGCAGCTCGGCCACCGTCGCACCCTCAAGCTTAGGCGAGAGCAGTACGGGAACCGCGCCGATCCGGGCCACCGCGCAGGCGAGCAGGGAGATGTCGAAGCCGTCGCTCTTGTGCACCACGACATGGTCGCCAGGGCGGGCCCCGACCGACCACAGCCGGGAGGCGAAGTCGTCCACCAGGTCCGCCAGTTCGGTCAGCGACGCGCGGCGACCCAGGTGGGGGGCGATGTCGAGGTCGTGGTCCAGGACCACGAAGTTGGCGGGGTGCCGGGCGGCCGCTCGTTCGAACAGCGTGCCCAGACGAATGCCGTGGTTACCTATCCGCTGGAGAAACATCTCACCGCTTTCTCGTCCAGGAACTTGCGTGGCGGGTCGGTCCGCCCGCTGCTTCGCGCGGCCCGTCGCCGCGCGGCGTCACTGCTTTTCGATGAGGTTCCGGATACGTGCCAGGGTCTCGTCGAGGTCCTGCTCCAGCTTGGCCGTCCAGTCGGCGACGAACTTCTCGCGCTCCGGCTCCGACAGATCCGCGACGATCTTGTGAATGCCGGCGGTGGCCTTGCCCATGCGGAAGTGGTGGACGAGCACGGAACCCGCCTCGCCGTCGGGCTCGACGTCGAAACCCCAGACGCTCTCCTGGTCCTCCTGGGCGTGGCTGAGCATCATCCAGCGGAACGTACGGCCCGGCTCGGCGGCCACGATCCTGGCGTCGGTGTACCAGGTGCCGCGCACGAGCGGCGCCCACGCGACCACGTCCTCGCTGCGCAGGTTCTCGCCGCGGAAGACCGAGCCCACCTGGGAGGGCTCACCGGAGATCCACTCGCCGCCCACGCACTCGGGGCTCCACTCGGAGCTGCGCGGCAGATCGCTGACGACGGCGTAGACATCCTCGGGCAGAGCGGAGATCCGCACCTCGGCACGGAGTTCAAACAGGGGCGACTTCTCGATGATGGTGTTCGGCATGCCGACCACCCTGCTGACGCCGCGGACAGCCGGCAACGCGGGTCCACCGGATCCGTCAGGTCCGCGCACCGGCCCACGTCGGCCGCGCCCCAGCGGACTTGACGGAGACCGGCCCGGACCCTGGCCCCGCCCACCCCGAACGGCGACGATCACCCGGACCGAGGCCAAGAGCCAGACCGCCGAACCTCTGGGAGCCGGGAGTGCCGATGTTCGATACGCCGCCGACCGAACTGCGCCGACGGTCATTCATCACCGCGGCCACCGCGGCGGCCGGAGCCCTGGCCGTGCCGTCCTCGGCCTCCGCCCGTCCGTACTCACGAGGGGAACGGAGCAACCGTGTGATCGTCCGCACGACAGCCGGCCGTATTGCGGGAGAGCGCACCGACGACGTGACCGTGTTCCGCGGCGTACCGTACGCGGCGCCCCCCACCGGCCCCCTGCGCTTCGCCTCGCCCCGGCCGCCCGAGCCCTGGAAGGGGATCCGCGACGCCACCGCCTTCGGCGCGCCCGCCCTGCAGACCGACTACCTGCCCGACAGCAGCGAGGACTGCCTCTACGCCAACGTCTGGACGCCGGACGTCCGCGGCCGCCGCCCCGTCCTCGTCTACATCCACGGCGGCGGCTGGATGCTCGGCGCCGGCAGCGAACCCGACTACGACGGGGCCCGCCCCGCCGCCCACGGCGACATGGTCGTCGTCACCTTCAACTACCGTCTGGGCCTCCTGGGCTGGGGACTCCACGAGGCCTTCACCGACCAGCGGACCGGCTCCTGCGCCAACTGGGGCCTACAGGACCAGGCCATGCTGCTGCGCTGGGTGCAGCGCAACGCCGCCGCGTTCGGCGGCGACCCCGGCAACATCACCCTGGCCGGCACCTCCGCCGGCGGCTCCAGCACCTGGCAGCTGGCCCTGCTGCCACAACTGCGCGGCGTCATCAGGCGCGCCGTGCCGATCAGCGCCAAGCACGTCTGGAACCCGGCCAGTTCCACCAGCCCGGCCGAGTCCCGCGAAGTGTACGGTCTGCTGGCGAAGCGCCTCGGCACCACCGTGGAAGCGCTGCGCACCGTCCCCGGCGAGGCACTGAAAGGCGCCTGGGAGGACCTGTTCTCCGGCGCCCCGGACGCCCGCCCGGTGGACGGCTGGCGCGAGTACCGCGGCCCGGTGCCCGACGGGCGCTGGATGCACGGATACGACTACGAACTGCCCACCCCTCAGGTGCCGTTGATGCCGCTGTACTGCCGCACTGAAGGGTCGTTCTTCACCACGGGACCCGGCTACCCCTTCCCAGGACCGCACCCCGCCGACGACGCCGGACTGCGCGAAGCGGTGCGGGCGGTGCTGCTCAAGGGCGCCGTCCAGGTCACCGACGCCCAGGTCGCCGCGTGCGTGGACGTGTACCGCGCGGCCGCCAGGGCCGAGGGCAGGCCGCACGACCCGGTGGCCCTGTGGACCGAGATATGGGGCGACGGCCTGTTCCGCTACCAGATCGTGCGGCTGGCGGAGCGCCACGCCCGCGAGGGCCGCAGCCCGCAGTACCTCATGGAGTTCGCCCACCCGCTGCGCGAGCCGTACGCGGGCACCACCCCGCACGAGGCCACGTCGAAGTTCCTCTTCGGCTCCTACACGCGCGACGTCAACGCGCCCGCGTACGGCGACGGCCCCCTGGAGCGCACCGTCTCCGACACCCTGATCGACCTGGTGGCCTCGTTCGCCCGCGACGGCGTGCCACGCAGCGCCCGCGCACCCCGCTGGCCGGAGTTCAGCCCCGGCAGGCCCACCGTCATGACGGTCGGAGGCGAGGACGTCGCCGCCGTCGGCCCCCTCACCAAGGCCGCCCAGCTGCGGCACTGGGACGGCGCTGACTGGGCGCCCCGGCCCTGAGCCGCCGCCCCCACCGGCGCCACCCACCACCTACAACCCCTCACGAGAGGAACGACACTCCCATGTGCGGACTCGCAGGCTGGGTCGACTTCGACCGCAATCTGACCGGACTCAGCCAGACAGCGGCCGACATGACGGCCACACTGGCGTGCCGCGGCCCGGACGACCGGGGCCTGTGGGCCTCGCCGCACGCCGTGCTCGGCCACGCGCGGCTGTCGGTCATCGACCCTGAGGGCGGCCGCCAGCCCATGCACCCGGACGGCCCGGACGACGGCCAGCCGGTCATCGTCTACACCGGCGAGGTCTACAACTTCCTGGAGCTGAAGGAGGAGCTGACCGCCCTCGGCCACTCCTTCCGCACCTCCAGCGACACCGAAGTCGTCCTGCGCGCCTACCTGGAGTGGGGCGAGGCGTTCGCCGAGCGGCTCAACGGCATATACGCCCTGGCGATCTGGGACCCGCGCAGCGAAACGCTGCTGCTCGTCCGCGACCGTATGGGTGTGAAGCCGCTGTTCTACTACCCGACCCAGGGCGGCGTGCTGTTCGGCTCCGAGGCCAAGGCGATCCTCGCCCACCCGGAGGCCGAGGCCGTCGTGGACCGCGAGGGCCTCGCGGAGATCTTCGCCATCATCAACACACCCGGACACGCCGTCTTCAAGGGCATGCACGAGGTCGTCCCCGGCACCGTCGTCCGCTTCGACGGCGACGGCAGCACCACACGCACCTACTGGCAGCTCGCGGCGACGCCGCACGACGACGACCTCGACACCACCATCGACCACGTACGCACCCTGCTCGAGGACATCATCGAGCGCCAGCTCATCGCCGACGTCCCCGTCGGCACCCTGCTCTCCGGCGGCCTCGACTCCAGCGCCATCACCGCACTCGCCGCGAAGACCCTGCGCGAGCAGGGCTCGCCGGAGCGGATCAAGGCGTTCTCCATCGACTTCAAGGACAACGAGGAGACGTTCCGCGACAACGGCATCTGGATGGACCCGGACACCCCGTACGCGGTCGAGGTCGCCGAGCACTGCGGAGCCGAGCACATCGTCGTCGAGCTGGAGAACGCCGACGTCCTCGACGAGGAGGTGCGGGCACGGGTACTGCGCTGCCAGGACCTGCCGATCTCCACCGGCGACATGGAGCACTCGCTCTATCACCTGTGCAAGGAACTGAAGCGGCACGTCACCGTCGCGCTCTCCGGAGAGACCGCCGACGAACTCTTCGGCGGCTACAACTGGTTCTTCGACAAGGAGGCCGTCGAAGGCGACACCTTCCCCTGGTACGACGCCTGGCGCAGGCTCGGCGGCCTCGACGCCATCAAGGAGATCGGCCTGTGGGACCGCCTCGGCCTCGACGAGTACGTCGCCAAGCGGTACGCCGAGGCCCTCGCCGAAGTACCGCGGCTGGCCGGTGAGTCCCCGCGGGAGGCCAGGATGCGGGAGCTGACGTACCTCAACATCAGCCGCTGGGAGAACTTCCTCCTGGACCGCAAGGACCGCATCAGCATGGCCGCGAGCCTGGAGGTCCGCGTCCCCTTCACCGACCACCGCCTGGTCGAGTACGTGTTCAACGTGCCCTGGGAGATGAAGAACTTCGACGGCCGGGAGAAGAGCCTGCTGCGGGCGGCCACCGCCCACGTCCTGCCCGAGTCGGTGCTCCAGCGCAAGAAGAGTCCCTATCCCTCCACCCAGGACCTGGACTACGCGAAGGCCCTGCGCGCCAAGGTCGCCGACCTCCTCCACGAGGGCTCACCTGTCCTGCGACTGGTCCCCGCCGAGGGCATCCAGAAGCTCCTCGACAAGCCGGTCGAGTCCTATGCGGGCCTGGGCGGCCTGTGGGGGATGCGGGCCGTCATGGAGCGGCTGGTCGAGTTCAACACGTGGGTGACGGAGTACGGCGTCCGCGTCGAGGCCTGACGACGGATCCTGTGCGGCCGCCGGAGCACCCCCCCCCCCCGCCCCCCCCCCCCCCCCCCCCCCCCCCCCCCCCCCCCCCCCCCCCCCCCCCCCCCCCCCCCCCCCCCCCCCCCCCC